>JBLHWG010000028.1:0-26364 GCA_047629055.1 Halioglobus sp. | reverse complement strand
CACCAAATTGTCTCACCAGTACTTCTCTTAACCAATGATGATCCTGAGCCGTCATACCTGTTGTGATTCCCACAGAGGTCAGATTTCCAGCGGCATCTCTCTTGGTCAATTTTTTTGCAATTTCTACCAGTTCGTCAAGTGTGGCAGGTGGTGACTCAATACCGGCCTCGTCAAACAAACGCTGGTTATAAAACAATGCCAGAGAGCGCACAGCAGTAGGTAGCGCCATATAACTGCCATCGCGCTTCATCGCACTAACCATGGGGAAAAATTCCTTCTCGATGGTCGCAGGAACAAATACGTCGTTAGGAAGAGGCTGAATAAGCTCCGCTTCAACATAGTCGTTTAACCAACCGTAAAAGAGCTGCACAACATCAGGCCCCTCGCCTGCAGGAATCGCCGCCGCTACCTTGGTTCTATAGTCCGCATAAGGGAACTGTGTCGTTTTCACTGTAATATCAGGATTGGCTGCCTCAAAATTTTCGATCAGCGTATCCATGGCATCAACACGCGCCTGGAAAAAATACTGCCAATACTCGATTTCTACCGCTTCTACCTGACCTGCTGCAAACGCTAGTACCCCAGCCGCAGTAGCCGTACGTGCCCATTTTCGAAACTGTCGCATCCACTTCTCCTCAGTTGCCCTGTATGTCGGGTACGTAAGTATTAACTCAATTAAATTGAACTATCAAGAGAATTGATTGAAACTAGCGAGATGAATTCAACTCTCAACAGTCAGGCTGGGTCAAATCCAAGCCGATCAAGATTGCATAACCGGCAGCTGGTGTTGCAGTGCGTTCGGGAGCAGACAGAGGCAGGCCGAGCGCAAATTGCGCGTACGACACAACTGAGCACTCAAGCGGTCAGCAACATAATCGCCGAATTGCTCACTGAAGGACTTCTTTTTGAAGCTGGGCGGTACAACAGTGGCCGAGGTCTACCTGCAATTCAGTACGCCATACATGCATCGGCGGCTGTTGCACTGGGCATTGAGGTACGTTCCGATGCTGTGTTTTCCGCCATTGTAGACCTTGCAGGAAATCCATTGGCCACTGAACGTATCAGCTTGAGCGACACTCACCCCGAAAACGTGGCGAAAGTTGTGAGAGAGCTCTACAAAGCCGCCCTTCTTTCGAAAGGCGTGTCTGCAGGATCAATGCTCGGAACCGGAATTGTCCTACCAGGACCTATCGGACGAGCCGGATTGTCAGAAACTGGACAATCAACTTTGCTCGGCTGGGAAAATACTGACCCACATACATTGTTCTCAACCGCACTGGACACGCCGGTGGTCATTGAACACGACACCATCGCTGCGGTATTCGCAGAACACGTTAGTGGTGCGGCAATAGGCCTCGATTCATTTGCTTATATCTACTTCGGTACAGGTATCGGTTTGGGGGTGATGTCCAAAGGAGAGGTGTTAAGAGGCTCCTACGGGAACGCAGGCGAGCTAGGCCACATGGTGGTGGAACGGAACGGAAATCGTTGTGCTTGCGGGAATCAGGGCTGCTTAGAAACATATGTAAGTCGTTTTTCATTGCACAAACACTTGGCGGCCCAAGGTATAGACGCCACCTATGGTGATCAACTCAATGAACTCTACGCCGATAAAAATGACGTAATGCTCGATTGGCTGGAGAAGGCTGCTGCGCCCCTGGCACAAACCATTGGCATTATTGAAAACCTGTTAGACCCGCAGAGCATTATTCTAGGCGGTGCGTTGCCTGACTCAATCGTGGACCATTTAATAGACTCAGTGCAGTTACCTACGGGTTCAGTTTCCAATCGCACTGATCGCGTTACACAGAGATTGGTACGTGGCAAATTTGGCCGCATGACTGCCTCTCTTGGTGGCGCAGGTCTAATAATCAATGAACTATTTGTACCTAGAATTGCGGCCTCGTAGCAGACACGCACCAACAAATCCCGACTCAGCCTTAGTGAGGATCTCACCATGTCCCTAAGCGACATTGAACGTATTGAACGGCAAGTAAAGGCACCTCGTGCGCTCACTCTCTGGCGCACCTTGCAATCGCTGAATTGCTGTGTCTCTTTCATGAATACTGGCGCGCACCCAGATGATGAGACATCAGCGATGCTGGCCACATTGTCATACCGGGATGGCATTAACGTTTCATACGCCTGTGCCAACCGCGGCGAAGGTGGACAAAACAACATGGGCTCCCACTCTGTTTACGATTTGGGCGTTATCAGGACTGCCGAGATGGAGCGTGCGGCAGATATTCTGTCATTGCGACTGTACTGGTTAAATGAAACCGCTGATGACACGATATTCGATTTCGGCTTTTCCAAAAGCGGTGTAGAGACGCTTGATAAATGGGGTCATGAGCGAACCTTGAAACGTTTTGTACAAATAATCAGAACAGAACGTCCGGATATTATTTGCCCAACATTTTTAGATATACCCGGACAACATGGACACCATCGTGCCATGACGCAGCTAGCCCATGAGGTTGTCGATGCCGCCGCCGATGAATCCTTTGATAAAGGGCTGTTACCACCATGGCAAGTCAAAAAATTGTACCTACCAGCATGGAGCGGTGCGGGAGACGCTTATGATGATGACCTCGAACCACCACCAGCTACATTGATAATTGATGCCAAGGGTGAAGAAGCCTTCAGTGGCTGGACATACGAGCAAATTGGGCAACAATCCCGCGTCTTTCATAAATCACAAGGTATGGGGCGTTGGGTACCGCCTGGGCAGGAGAGAGACTGGCCGTTGCATCTAGCCCGATCAACCCTCGATGGCATTGACGATTCATTATGTGCAGGACTACCCACATCCCTCGCGTCACTCTCTAGCTATGCCAGTGCACCAGACATTCTTAATTTGTTCGTGGATGCGGACGCAGCAATTAAACTCGCCATTCATGCGTTTCCTGATTTAGACAAGGTTCGTCTTTTGTGCTCCAAAGCTTTGAAACTCGTGCGACTCGCAAGAAAAAATTGCCCTGCCGCCGCCTTTGCCGAGATCGATCATCGCCTCAAACGTAAAGAAACTCAACTATCCACAGCGATTAGACTCTCTTGCAAAGTCACAGCATCGCTAAGGTTAACTCACGATACCTTTCGCGCCGGCGACACGGTGCCGATAGATATTGAAATTAATCAAGGTACTGTTGAATCACTCGAATGGAAAATGAACCTACCTACTGGTTGGTCCCATACGAGTCATGAGCTGCACATAGCGGCTCAAAGTACCTCTGAGTCAACCTACCCTGTGTCCTATTTTCCTGATGAACCAGCTGCGCCGTGCCTAGAAGTGACTGTTGTAACTAAGGGTGAAACATCAACGACGTGTTTGCCTCTGGAAACCACGGCATTGTTATTACCAACATTCACCGCTCGAGTGTCACCTAGCAGCGTTGTTTTAAATGCAGGTATGGGCAGCACACAATTTTTTGTCGAAGTCGGCGAGATATACCCTGCCGGCGCAAATACATCGTTGACATTGCCAGAAGGCTGGAGCAGTGAGCGTGAGCAAACTGGCTTTCGAGTGACAGTGCCACAGAATACGACGGCCGGAATTTACGAGTTGGATGTGTTGCTTGATCAACAATCTGCATCAACAGTCAATCTTTTCGATTTCCCTCATATCGAACAACGCATGAGAATTCATAAGTCCGTCGTTCGAGTCTGTGTGTTGGATGTTAACGTACCGCAAGTTCGTGTGGGCTATGTTGGTGGAGGCAATGATCAGGTTGCCGAAAAACTTTCCGCAATGGGATTTGACGTACAGCTCATAAGCGATCAGCAACTTGTGGATCCTAACGTTTTTATGCAACTGGATACGTTGGTAATTGGCCTGTTCGCTATCAGAACTCGCCCATTACTCCAAACGATAATATCCAATATCCACCAATGGGTACGCGATGGTGGGAATCTACTTACGCTCTACCACCGTCCTTGGGATGACTGGAATGAAAATACCATTCCGCCTAAGCGATTAAAAATCGGTAAACCTTCTTTGCGTTGGCGTGTAACCGATGAAACGGCAACCGTTACGCACTTACTGCCCGAGCATCCTTTATTAAACTCACCCAACGTGATTAATGAGACTGATTGGCTCGGCTGGCACAAAGAACGAGGGTTGTATTTTTCTGCTGAATGGGACGAAGCTTACAAAGCCATACTATCAATGTCAGACCCAGAAGAGTCTCCCCATACCGGGGCTCTATTGAGTGCGCAAATTGGCACTGGCAGACATACCCACACCTCATTGATACTGCATCATCAAATGGAACAACTCGTTCCAGGTGCATTCAGATTGATGGCGAATCTAGTGGGTGGTGGGCGTTGAATAACGACTTACAATTGGACGGTCACTTATTTGGCTTTAAATTCAATAGGAGTGTCTACTGTTTGTCTTACCACCACGGTGCCAGCGAGCATCTCATGCCAACCCCGCTTTCGCTTATCGAACGCGACCCAAAACAATCCAAGCCCAAGAGGGATTGAGAAAAGAAAGTACCCAAGGTATCGAACGATGAATTTTGCCGTTGTAGGTTGGCCACCTGTTTTGGCATCCACGATACTCAGCTTAGTTGCCATTTTACCGAGCGTAGCTGATTTGCAAATCCAAAACGCTAGGACCGCAACGAAAGGAAAAATGTATTGAAAAACTACATCCCAAATCCCAAATCCCAAATCCCAAATCCCAAAGAATACCGTCTCGCCAAGCCAATAGTCAGCACCGTATACGAGGGTCATAACGGGAGCTATGACCAGTAAAAACAGTATAGTGTCTATCAGCGCAGCCCCTGTTCTAATCCAGAATCCGGCATACTTTTACTCAATCATTTCATACTCCTTTTGCGTTAAAAATATATATTAGTCATGGACTGCACTAACACCCAATAACATCACAATTCATAGGTCAGAGCGTCGCATTTTACTGCTAACGTCCGAGCATGAAGTAATAACCGAACCGGATTTTAATGAGTTATTCGTTGACGAGGACTGATTTTGAGCGGCAATATAAACAGACTGGCACCATTTTTTAGAATAATCGAATCGAGATTGGAAGAGCTAGACAGCGGCATTGCGCTGACTGCGCGCGAGGCTTTTAAAGATTCTAGCACCCAAATACTCAATGAGAATGGCGCAGAGCCTGTGGTTCCTCCTGACCTAGAAAAAGCCTTGTACCACCACTCCTCACCCGAGATATTCTCACTCAAAGAAGTCGCCCACACTCTCCCCTGGACCCCCACCAAGACGATTGCAAAAGAGAACCCAAATCTGGCTAATGTGGCGGCTGTCGAACTAATCGGACCGACAGGTGTTGCTGCGAATGAAGAGGTTCGTTCAGGTCTAATTCTTCTGCCTGCGTTCACGCATTACCCCAAACATCGTCATGCCGCTGAGGAGTTATATCTAGTGCTGAGCGGCACAGCTCTCTGGGGACAGAACAAGACAGAACCCACCCCGCGACCGCCAGGATCCTTTTGTCATCACGCAAGTTGGGAATGGCATGAGATGATTACCTCTGCAGACCCACTACTTTGTCTGTGGTTCTGGACAGGCGATATTCGTTTTAATCAATATCAGATAAGCCACATTTGAGGAGGCGACAACGGCACCAAGGCCAGTGAACGAGAGTGTTAGGATTATGGATAGGGCTCTCACGCGGCACATAGCTGCAAGTGTAGCGCTCGATAACCTGGAGATTACCTATTTTGAACCTCACAGACGATAAATGCCCATTACGATGAGTGAGATTTACGAACCACTACTGCTAGCCTGCGCAGCATACATCGTTGCCACGATCACCCCAGGTCCCGCTACATTATTGATTGCGACGACATCCATGCGTAATGGTCGCCGAATCGGCCTTGTCACGGCATTCGGGGTTCTATGCGGCTCACTCACATGGGGGCTCCTTGCCGCCGGTGGAATCGCTGCAGCATTGAGTGTCTGGTCGCCTTGGACTCAAGCCTTACGAGTCGTAGGCGGACTCTACCTACTCTGGCTTTCATGTAAGTCTGTTCGCTCTGCGCTATCAAAAGAATCAATAAACCCGGTTGATATCACAGGTACCAGCCATGCTGGTAAAGCCTTTGGACGTGGCTTACTAGTTCATCTCACAAATCCAAAAGCCGTTTTTTCGTGGATAGCAACAGTTGCTATCGGTACATCTTCAGCGGCGGCAACACCAGGATTTACATTTATAGTAGTTGCTGTCTGCTGGTGCATCGGTATAGCAATTTTCTGTGGTTACGCAATAGTGTTCGCAAGCTCCAGCGCCACTGCGTTTTACATTGCGTCGCGCAGAAAAGTAGATGCACTTGCAGCAACGGTGTTTGGCGTAGCGGGTCTGATGTTACTTACACACCGGAACTAGAGAGACAGGTACTGCTCAATAGTGGCATTGCTCCCTCTATCGTCTTCTGGCCTGCAATCCAACTGACTTGCCGTTAGGTATACGCGCGATTATTCTCGCCTGCTTCAAGCATGCCCGAATATTATACCTACGTCTAAGATACTGAATTTAATGTCTTTTTCTTGTTGCCGGTTATCTGCAAGCAATATCACCATAAGTGTACGAGGCTCCGATATCAGCAGCACGATGCAAGCTAATGGTGAATTCGAAATTCCTAATCACAGATACGGACTCTTTTCCTAACAACTCTACCGACGCTACAGACGGTGCGACCATTCCGCTATGACACTATGAAACGATAGATATGGTCTGGAAGGAAGAAGGAGCATCAACCGGGGTTCAGGGCAACGCTTCTGACAGTGAGTTCAGCACCTTTGGAGATGTCAGTCATTTCTCATACTGGAACATTGACTGGGCTTTACCTTTAATACAGGCCAAAGTAGTAATTGTGGTAGTGGATCTTTTCGGACTGCCTCGTGCTTACATTTCCGTTGTCAGCTACACACCCACTGTGCGAATCCCGCCGGAAGCTGGCAGAGGCTCGCATGGTGAAACCGGTTGGTCAAACACCAAACAATTAACGCCAGAGTCTGATCAAATAGCTGTAATGGGCAACTTCACGATGGACGTCATTGTCGACAACGTTATGGTCAAAGGCTGCAGCGCCAAGGTCATTACCCACACTACCAATTACATATATGCAATTCAGAAAAGCTGGCAATGGGACTTTCGTTCCAGTCATTTTCCAGGGGCATTCCAGTACACTCAAAAGCCATTCATTTTCGCATTGGAGCCTGATAATGGCACTTGAAGATACAGTATGTACGCTAGTTCCCTATTTCACTGTGCAAGACGGCAAGCTGGAAGAATTCAAGGCGCTCGGTGAACAAATGGTTTCACGAACCGAAACGGAAAGCGATGTCGTTTTCTATGGTTTTAGCTTCAGCGGTCACCGAGCACATTGTCGTGAAGGCTACACCAGCGCTGCGGGTGTTTTAAAACACCTGGAAAACGTCGGTGAGTTGTTGGAACAGGCGTTGAAAATTGCCAGTCTTGATTTATTAGAAGTTCATGCGCCAGCCTCTGAAGTTGCTGCATTACAAGAGCCGTTGAAAGGATTGAACCCAACATTTTTCACCATGGAAAACGGTTTTCGTCGATGATAGTCATTTGATCTCCGCTCGACTACAACCTTGTTCTGGATCTTACGTTATATATTGCGATCGAATAATCTGATCGCAATAAAAACCTCACCACTACAGATTGGCAGGCAGTTGAATTAAGAGTGGACGATCGAAATTAAACATTCAATAAACTGCTCTAAGTGTGTATATTCTAACGGGTCAGTTTTGCGATCTCGTGCAGACTCAGCGCGTAACCTACTGTTTTAATACGTCTGATCCAACTCACCACTTCGTATGTGCGATTAGGAAAACTGTGGCTATGGCAACTCCTATACGTTGCCATTGATCATACGCCCGAGGAGAAAATTGAATGTTCATTAGAAAAACCACATTAACACTGTGGCCGCTGGCAAGCCTGTTCGCAGCCTCATTACTAGTATCCGCGAATATCTCAGCAGCAGATTGCCCCCGCGGCGACCTTGACAAACGCTACTGCGATGTCAACGGCGATATGGTTGCGGATCTTCCTGAAGATTCTGCCGATTGGGTGGACCCTAAGACATTAGTGTTCGCATACACGCCAGTAGAAGACCCAGCAGTCTACAAGGAAGCCTGGTCAGATTTTCTGGATCATATGGAAGCTGTCACTGGCAAAAAAGTACAATTCTTTCCAGTGCAATCCAACGCCGCACAAATCGAAGCAATGCGCTCTGGTCGACTACACATTGCTGGATTCAACACAGGTTCAAACCCGCTGGCGGTCAACTGTGCTGGCTTTCGCTCATTCGTCATTATGGGCCGTGAAGACGATACCTTTGGCTATGAGATGGAGATCATCACATATCCTGGCAGTGGCATCGAAAAAGTTGAGGACATTAAAGGTAAGACACTAGCCTTTACATCCCCAACATCGAACTCGGGCTTCAAAGCACCTTCTGCCATCCTGAAAGCTGAATTTAATATGCTGGCTGAAACTGACTTCACTCCTGTGTACTCAGGTAAGCACGACAACTCGATTCTGGGTGTCGCAAACAAAGATTACCCAGCGGCTTCTATTGCTAACTCTGTGAAAGCACGCATGATCGCGCGCGATGTAATCCAGGAAGATCAGGTTGTCACTATCTACAAGTCTCAGACGTTCCCAACTACAGGCTTCGGTGTATCGCATAACCTTCATCCTGACTTGCAAAAGAAAATTGAAGAATCTTTCTTCACTTACAAATGGGTTAACGACGATGGCACTCCAACATCGCTGAAGATAGAATTTGAAAAATCCAAAGAAGGCAAATTCCTTCCAATCACTTACCAGTCACATTGGGATGTGATTAGAACAATTGATAAAGCAAACGGCATCTCCTACAGCTGTAGCTAAGCCCTCCTCTCAAACGCGTCTTTAAACTCGTTTGAGTATTCCAGCCTCTGGTGCTCTGCTGGAGGCTGTCCTAACCTTTCACCACTGTTGTCGGTCACCACTGCGTTCAGAATTTCTAACGCAACTTATCGCTTTGCGAACAAGTGCGAATACAGTCAGCTCGATGTTCTGAAATAAGAGAGACCGCCGGGCTATTAAAGCATGCTAGAAATTACAGAGCTGTCCAAGCGCTACAAAACTGGCGACGACGCACTTTCAAAAGTTAGCCTTGCTGTGCCAGATGGACAGGTTCTCGGTTTGATTGGCCCCAGTGGCGCAGGCAAAAGTACGCTAATCCGGTGTATTAATCGCCTCGTAGAGCCCACCTTCGGCAGCATAAATCTAAATGGCGCTCAGCTGCGAAAAATGGGAAGCGGCAAGCTACGCAAGGCACGACGCCGCATCGGCATGATTTTCCAGGAATACGCCCTTGTAGAGCGTTTGACTGTTATGGAAAACGTATTGTCCGGCAGGCTCGGTTACGTTGGTTTCTGGGCAAGCACATTTCGCAAGTTTCCACAAAAAGACATTGATGAGGCTTTCCGGTTACTTGAACGCGTTGGTCTCGATCACATGGTTAATAAACGTGCAGATGAATTGTCCGGCGGACAACGACAACGCGTCGGTATTGCACGAGCACTGATTCAAAACCCTGAACTACTGCTAGTTGATGAGCCCACGGCATCACTTGACCCAAAGACATCACGACAAATTATGCGACTCATCTGTGAGCTGTGTGAAGAGCGTAATCTTTCTGCCATTATCAACATTCATGACGTCGCTCTTGCAAAATTATTTGTGCAGCGCATTGTCGGATTGCAAGCAGGCCAGGTTGTTTTCGACGGTTCACCTGAAAGCCTCGATTCAGGCGTACTAACGCAAATTTACGGCGAGGAAGATTGGGAAGCTACCGCCAAAGACAAAACTGAATCCAAAGATGACATGGACGAGTCGGAGGCATCGAATGTCTGAGACTGTGTCACACACGCAACACAGAACCTGGCGCAGACCTCCAACGATTGAACGCCCTTGGCTGCGTTACAGCCTTCTGGCATTCACACTCATCTACCTCTACTTCGCTGTTGGTTCATATGATGTGAATTGGTCGCGCGTTGCTGAAGGTATGGAACGTGGCTGGAAATTTGTAAAGGCCTTCGCCAATCCTGATTTTGTGACAAGAAAAACCGATCTTATCGAAGGGATGACAGAGAGCATCATCATGACGGTTACCTCAACCGTTGTAGGTATTCTCATATCAATACCTATTGCACTCGGTGCGGCAAGCAACCTTGCACCACTTCCCGTCTATTTGTTTTGCAGGACGATCATTGCGGCATCCAGAGCCCTTCACGAAATTATCGTCGCTATTTTGATGGTTGCCATTTTTGGCTTTGGCCCGCTAGCTGGATTCATAACCCTGTCGTTTGCAACCATAGGCTTCTTGGCTAAGCTATTGGCCGAGGACATAGAAGCCATGGACAAAACCCAGGCTGAGGCTGTTAAATCCACTGGGGCAAGTTGGGCCCAATGGGTCAACTACGCAGTACAACCGCAAGTCATGCCGCGATTGATCGGTTTGTCGGTATATCGCCTAGATATCAATTTTCGCGAATCCGCCATACTCGGTTTGGTTGGAGCCGGAGGCATCGGTGCCACCTTGAACACAGCTTTTGATCGGTATGAATTTGATACCGCGGCGGCCATCATCATCACCATTATTGTCATCGTGATGATTCTTGAATACAGCTCCAGTATCATTCGAGGGTGGGTACAATAATGGCTACTGATGTTGTGTCAAAACCAGTTTGGCAACGACGTACAACAAGCAAACAGATGCTCGTCTGGTTTGGCTGGTTGTCAGCGGTGGCCATATTCATGTCTTGCTGGATGTATATCTCCAATCGAACAGAATGGTATTTCGTATACGATGCACCACGCATAGCAGCAGACATTTACGATCGTGCCACCCCTCCACGATGGTCCTATCTGGATAAAATTTGGAAGCCGCTTTGGGATACGCTTAACGTTGCCACCATAGGCACTGCACTGTCTCTGATTTTCGCTGTGCCCATAGCCTTTATGGCAGCGCGAAACACGACACCCAGTGTCACTTTTGTACGCCCGCTAGCCTTGTTGTTTATCGTAACATCCCGCTCAGTAAACTCACTTATCTGGGCTTTGCTATTAGTCTCTATCATCGGCCCTGGAATTCTGGCCGGCACCATTGCAATTGCTCTACGCTCCATCGGTTTCTGCGCAAAGCTACTTTATGAGGCCATTGAAGAAATAGACGTTGATCAGGTCGAGGCAATTACTGCAACGGGTGCAAAGAAATCGCAAATCATGAGCTTTGGCATCGTGCCTCAAATCATGCCCGCATTTGCCGGCATTACCGTATTCAGATGGGATATCAACATCCGCGAATCCACTGTTCTCGGACTAGTCGGTGCAGGCGGTATTGGCCTGCAACTACAAGGATCGCTAAATACACTAGCGTGGCCGCAAGTATCATTGATATTACTAGTCATATTCGTGGCAGTTATATTCAGTGAATGGGTATCAGCCGTTGTGAGGCGTGCCATTATTTAAACAAACACTAACTCTCATAACTACTCAATGGCGGACAAGAACAAATCAAATTTTTGTCGCCATGAACATTGTCAACTCGACTTACCGGGGGCCAGTACTTGGTCTCTGACGTCACACCTTTAGGAAACACCGCAGTCCGACGGCTGTAGGTATGAGTCCACTCATCGTCACTTAGTGCATCCATAGTGTGCGGCGCATTAACTAGAGGATTATCTGTAGAGGTATACGCACTACTCTCATCGGTAATCAGTCGAGCTTCCTCAGCTATCGCCAACATCGCATCGCAGAACCGATCTATTTCTTTCAATGATTCACTTTCGGTTGGTTCAACCATGAGCGTACCGGATACCGGAAACGACATAGTCGGCGCATGGAAACCAAAGTCCATCAGGCGCTTGGCAATATCATCGACGCTCACACCGGTTTCCTCTTTCAACACACGGGTATCAAGAATACATTCGTGAGCAACATAGCCCGCATGCCCTCGATACAAAATGGGGTATGCCGAGGACAGGCGCTTTGCAATATAGTTGGCACTTAGTATTGCGGTGTGGGTAGCATGTCTTAAGCCTTCGGCACCCATCATGCGTATATACATCCAGGTAATTGGTAGGATTAACGCACTTCCATAAGGTGCAGCGCTGACAACCCCTGTGCTGTCACCGATTACATGATGTCCGGGCAACCAAGGTGCTAAATGTGCTTTAACACCAATAGGACCCACACCTGGTCCACCTCCTCCATGGGGTATGCAGAACGTCTTGTGTAGATTCAAATGAGAGACGTCACCACCAAAACTTCCTGGCTCCGCAGTTCCCACCATCGCGTTTAGATTTGCACCGTCAATATAAACCTGACCACCAGCCGCATGTACACGTTCACAAACTGTTCTAACTTCCGTTTCAAAAACACCGTGTGTTGACGGATAGGTAATCATGATGGCCGCAACCTTTTCTGCATGCTTTTCAAGCTTCACATCCAAATCAGATAAATCGACGTTACCGCTGACGTCACAAGCTACTACCACGACCTTCATACCGGCCATTTGAGCACTGGCTGGGTTGGTTCCATGTGCAGAGCTAGGAATGAGACAAACGTCTCTCTGTGGCTCTCCCTGGCTGTCATGATAGCGTTTGATGGCCAGCAAGCCTGCATACTCACCCTGACTACCCGCATTGGGCTGAAGTGACATGGCGTCGTAACCTGTACAGTCACAAAGCATCCGTTCCAGGTCCGTAATCAGTTGTTTGTAACCCAGGGTTTGATCTGCCGGTGCAAACGGGTG
Organism: Halioglobus sp.; assembly: GCA_047629055.1. GTDB lineage: Bacteria > Pseudomonadota > Gammaproteobacteria > Granulosicoccales > Granulosicoccaceae > Granulosicoccus. Next base: position 13,549 of record JBLHWG010000028.1, on the reverse strand, counting down.
AATACTCGCAAATTCAGGCCAGGACAATGGTGTCATCTCGCTTGCAGCATTCAACTTCATGGTGCATGAGCCCAGCGGAATCATGGCTTGATCAAGGGCAATATCCTTCGATGCCAGCCTACGTAAATAGCGCATCATCTCAGTTTCTGAATGATATTCGTGGAAGCATGACTGAGACAGAAATGTGGGTTTCCTATCGGTATTGTTAGACCGCTCTGTAGGTTCCACTAAATTGCAAGCAGCCAGCTGCTTGTTGCTCAAAGCGGCCAAAAGGGCTTGGACATCATGATCCGTGGTTGTCTCATCGAGGCTGACACCCACCGTGCTCTCATTTATTTTGCGTACATTGTACCCAGCGGCAAGCGCTCGCTGCATGCACGCTTCACTGTCGCCCACCTGGATACTCAAGGTATCAAACCACTGAGTATTATTGATTGTCAATCCGCAGTGCTGACAGCTGGCCGCCAATTGGTCCGCCATATGCCGCACACGCCTTGCGATGCCGATTAAACCAATAGGTCCGTGATAGCAGGCATAAAGTGTGGCAATAATAGCCAACAGTGCTTGAGCTGTGCAGATGTTCGAGGTCGCCTTTTCTCGACGAATATGTTGCTCTCTTGTTTGTAGTGCTAATCGATAGGCAGGTTTGCCATCTGCTGTTATTGACTCACCCACTAACCGACCTGGAAGACTGCGCTTATGCTTGTCAGTGGTTGCCATAAATGCCGCATGTGGTCCACCAAAACCCATGGGCACACCGAAGCGCTGGGCGCTGCCCACAACAATGTCAGCACCCCACTCACCTGGCGGTGACAACACGGTCAGGCTTAACAAATCAGCAGCGACAATACTCATGGCGCCAGCCTTTGCAGCAGCTTCCGTAATATCACTCGCTACGTGCACATCACCAAACGTTCCTGGGTACTGCAAAAGAATCGCGAACACATCAGACCCTGTGGACTCTAGCTCAGTGATCATCTGCGTTGCCGCGACCTGTCGAATCTCGATTCCCAACGGGGCCGCACGCGTATTAAGCACGTTTAGGCTCTGCACGTGGCAATCACTGGCTACCAACATAACATTGCGCTTTCCACGTAACGCCCTATGCGCCATGGCCATGGCCTCAGCGCAGGCAGTGGCTTCATCTAACAAAGATGCGTTGGCTATAGACAACCCAGTTAGTTCACAGATCATTGTTTGGAAATTAAACAACACCTCCAACCGCCCTTGTGCTATCTCTGGCTGATACGGCGTGTAGGCCGTGTACCAGGCAGGATTCTCAAACACGTTGCGTTGAATGACGCTTGGCAAGTAGCAATCGTAATATCCTTGACCTAGTGCCGAACGATTAACAACATTCAGTGATGCTAGCTGACGTATTTCGGCCAAAGCCTGTGCCTCTGACAGTCCATTTCCTAGATTGGCTAATTTCTCACTTTGACGGATTCCAGCAGGTACAACCTGATCTATCAGTGACTCTAAGGATTCAAGGCCCAATGTTCCCAGCATGAGATCTACATCGTTACGACGAGGGCTGATATGTCTTGAAACAAATTCGCTAACTGGATTGTTCATGTTTTTTATTGGTCTCACAAATCAGGTTGTTGCAGTAAACGCTTTTTTACTAAGAAATTTATTTGGACAGAAAAGGGACGGGTATAACTCGCGCCGTATATCTTTTGTCTCTAATGACCACCTCGCACGTACCATCAAAGATCTCAGTGACTCTTGCAATAGCGATGGTTTTATCAAGTGTTGGACTGAAGGTGCCCGATGTGATTGAGCCAATAGCAGTACCGTTTCGCTCAACGGTTTGACCTTGGCGTAGAACCCCCCGACCTTCTAAAGTTAAGCCTATTTGCGAAAAACGACCACCGACGAGTTTCTGCTCCGCTATGACCGCACGACCTATGAAGTCTCTATTTGCATCGGAGAGATCAACTGTCCATCCAACTCCAGATTCAGCTGGCGTATGCTCCTCATCCAGATCATTACCATAGAGGCTCATACCCGCCTCAAGCCGCAAGGTATCGCGAGCACCTAGGCCTGCAGGCACCACTCCCTTGTCCAACAGCTGCTGCCAGAATGCTTCAGCTTCTGAAGAAGGCATGGCTATCTCTAGCCCGTCCTCACCGGTATATCCAGTTCTTGCAATAAACCACTGACCCGTTTGCCACGCAGAAAATCGTTTTAACAAGCTTGTTTTATCACCGCTAATACCTTTTGCATCGAGTACTTCGCTGGCAATGGCCACAGCCTCTGGCCCTTGAATCGCTAATAGTGCTAAATTTTCTTTGAGCTCGAAGGATACATCTTTGGTTTGTTGTTTCTCAAACCAGGCAATGTCTTTCTGTCGGGTTCCAGCATTAACAATCACTCTGTATTCGCCATCGCCCATTGAATACACGATAAGGTCGTCAATAACACCGCCTTGCTCATTGCACATGCAGCTATACAGGGCTCGACCTTCACTTAACTTTTCAATGTCGTTGGTCAGCAGCGTGCGTAACCATTTGCCAGCTCCAGCACCAACCATATCGACAATGGTCATATGAGAGACATCAAAGACACCCGCTTTGTTGCGAACCGCATGATGCTCATTGACTAATGAACCGTAATGCACTGGAAGGCTATAGCCTGCGAAATCGACCATTTTTCCACCAGCAGCTAGGTGGGCTTCGTAAAGTGAAGTGTGTTGGCTCATGATTTTCTGTTCCCGTCGGTTGCACCTGATGCAAATTGCACCTGTGCCCCTCTGTCCGGGAACCTGAGAGATTGGAACACGAAGAACGGGTGCTCTTTCCCCTTGGGCGGATAGTTACGCTATCACTCTCCAGAGTCGACAAGCTTTGATGGTCCCTTATGCCTGAGCGTTTACGGGCTGTTGCGTCTTCGGCGCCAGTCTTAATGACCGGACTCTCCCACCAACCTTATGTCGAGTCAGTAGGCTATTTCAGTGGACGCAAAATGTAAAGCTTCGGTAGAAAGGATTTAGTTGTTTCAAAGAACACGCTCAAGCGACTTGAATCGTTCTTGCCTAGCCAAATAAGGTGAATTGCTTAATTCTCACCGCTGCCTATACCCATCGCAAACGCAGTGCATTGAAAAGCACAAATACACTGGAGAACGCCATAGCACCCGCCGCCAAACTTGGCGAGAGTAGAACACCCGTTAATGGATAGAGCACACCAGCTGCTACGGGAATGAGCAGCGAGTTGTAGCTAAAAGCCCAGAAGAGATTCTGCTTAATGTTCCTCATCGTTTTTCTACTGAGATTAAAAGCGGTCGCCACGCCTTGAATATCGCCTGACATCAGCACGACATCCGAGCTTTCTATAGCAACGTCCGTCCCAGTACCGATGGCTATACCCACATCTGCTGCAGCCAGAGCAGGAGCGTCATTAATACCATCACCGACAAATGCAACCTTGGTCCCATTCGTTTTCAAACTCTCAATGGCTTCAACCTTACCGCCTGGTAAAACCTCGGCAATGACGGTTTCAATACCCAGTTTTTTAGCAACAGCGTCTGCAGTCTGGGCGTTATCACCGGTAACCATAACAACAGATATACCCATGAACTGAAGTGTTTTTATAGTACTTACGGCGTTACTTTTTATAGGATCCGCCACCCCCATTAGAGCGGCACATTGCTGATCAATCGCTACATACACGGGTGAATAGCCAAGACTGGTAAACCGTTGCTTTTCATCTGACAGTGCGGAAACTGAAATACCTCGGCTTTCTAGAAATCTATCAGCCCCGATGAGTAGCGTTCTCCCTTCAACCTGTGCCTCTACGCCCATCCCTGGTATCGAGATAAACCCATGACTGTCTGGAATGCTCAGTTCGCGCAGCACAGCAGCTTGAACAATAGCTTCTGCGAGCGGATGTTCAGAGTTTTTTTCTACCGCGGCCACCACGCGTAATACATCTGACTCGACAAACCCTTGCGTTATCGACATCTCAATTAATTCAGGATGGCCCATAGTCAACGTACCTGTTTTATCCATCGCCACAGTGTTTACATTTTCCATCTCCTGAAGCGCTGCCCCCTTGCGAAACAAGACCCCCAGCTCTGCTGCTCGTCCGGTACCCACCATAACCGAGGTGGGAGTAGCTAATCCCATGGCACACGGACAGGCAATAATCAACACAGAGATGCTGGCAACTAATGCAAAAGACACGTCGCTTTGACCAGTAAAGAAAAACCACACTAAAAACGTGACGAGTGAAATCAATAGAATTGCCGGAACGAACCACGCAGTAATTTTATCAACCAGATTTTGTATGGGCAGCTTACTACCTTGCGCGTCTTGTACCATTTTGACAATTTGAGCCAATACGGAATCTGCGCCAGTATGAGTAACGGATATAACTAAAGCTCCATTACCATTTACAGTGCCACCCACCACTGAAGAATCCACACCTTTTTCAACGGGTATAGCTTCACCGGTCATCATGCTTTCATTCACATAGGATGAACCGCTAATGACAACACCATCGGCCGCGATGTTTTCACCAGGACGTACGTGAATGTGATGGCCCTTGCGAATTGATTCGATGGGATATTCCTTAACGACACCATCAATATCAACCATCGCCGTCTGTACTTGCAAACCCAGAAGCTTTTGTACTGCAGCACCGGTTTGACCTTTGGCACGAGATTCGAAATAACGACCGAGCAGTATTAGCGTAATAATGACGGCGGCGGATTCGAAATATACGTGCCGTGATTGCTCCGGCAACCATTCAGGCCATAATGTCACGACTAGCGAATATATAAAGGCCGCGCTCACCCCTATCGCAACCAAACTATTCATATCAGGTGTTAGCTTTCGTAGCGCTCTAATCCCGCCTAGCATCAAAAGTCTGCCGGGCCAAGCTAGCAGCAAGGCGGTCAGAATCGCTTGAAAAGCCCAACTCAGACGAAGACCATCTTCGCTCGCGGTCAATTCCTTTAAGAAAGCAATGTGCCCGCTACCCATCGCCAATATCATTACTGGCAACGTGAAGAGAGCTGCAATAAGTACTTGGTATTTCAATGCAAGGGTTTCATCAGCTCGCCGATCCGACACACTCGTTTGATTGCTCGATAATTCAGCGGCCTCGTACCCTGCTGACTGAATTGCAGATTCAATCTGGCTTTTGTTCACAGCCCCCTTCAATATCCTCACTTGCGCTGATTCAGTGGCAATATTGACCGAGGCAGCGACAACACCTGCCACCTCCAACAATGCCTTTTCCACACTCCCGACACACGAAGCACAGCTCATTCCTTTAACCGTGTAGGTGAACGATTCAGTCCTAGGTGGGTAGTTTGCGGCCTCTAGAGCACTCGCAATAGCCTCAGTGGACAATGATCCCGCCACCGTCGCAGATTCTGTTGCCAGGTTGACCGCTGCGTAGGAGATGCCTGGCACGCCCTGCAACGTCTTCTCGACACGCCCCACACAGGATGCGCAATTCATATTTGAAACTTCAAACGTAACTAAAGGTGCGTTCATGATTAACTCGTCATCAGGCATTCCACAATGACAAGCCTAAACCCTCCAGTGACCGGAAGGTCAAGCGTTTTTCAGAATATTTAAGCGAATAGCACCCTTCGGCTATTTCTCTGTCGCAGAACCCGCAAGGTCCGCAAGAATTGGGCACTCAGGACGGGAATCCCCACGACAATTGTTGGCAAGATGCGACAAGGTATTCTTCAAACCCTGAAGCTCTTCAATTTTGCGATCTACCTCCACCAGCTTCTCTCGCACAATACGTTTTACATCGGCGCTGGCTCGGCTCTCATCATCGTAGAGCGATAGAAGGTGGCGGCAATCATCCAGTGAAAATCCTAAGCCGCGAGAGCGTGATACAAATTGCAATCGATGCAAATCAATTGTGGAGTAAGTCCGATAACCACTGTCTGATCGTGCCGGCGACACCAGTCCGATTTCGTCGTAATACCGCACGGTTTTGACTGGAAGTCCTGACTGGTTAGCTGCTTGCCCAATATTCATTCAATTTTCTCCCGACATAGGTCGTGTTACGCCTTTCATGGAATGGCAGGCGAAGTATGCTAATTCCGGTATTAATACACATGCACGCCTAGTGGCAACTAACAGAAAAACACTAAAATGAGGGTATACCACATCAATTGAATCCGCTATATGCGCAAACACCCATTCCACATACGAGCCATTCTCACCACGGGCGCTATTGTCATTCTAAGCCTCGCAGCTTCTAGCGTAGGCATTGCACAGTAGGTACTGTCGGCATGATCGGTAGCGAGCTTCCTTGAACCATCAGAACGACTATCGAAATCTCGATTGATGGCGCTCGTATCGATGTCACGGAATTATATGGCGGGATTATATTTGATGCAGAGGCCGATGGCGTTAACGACAAATTGATGATTCATCCTTCAATTTTTGCTAGCGCAAAACTGTATAAAACCAGCGCCAACCAAATACAGGCAAATCCGAACCAGCTGGCCAGCAGGATTGGCTCTTTGAAAAATCGCCATCCAATCAGGAACTGAATGGAGGGTGTGATGAACACCAGCAGCCCACTAAAACTCAATGGTAGTGAGCGAGCCCCTTGTGCATACAACACAAGGGGTATAGCAGTCACCAGTCCACCCAACACCAGCAGCATGTCAGTTTGATTTAATGAAATTTTGTACGTCAAATCTCCGGTATCGAACAACCACAGAAGCGCTAGCAGCGATACTGGTACTAGCAACAAGGTTTCGACAAACAAACCATTAATAGGACCGGTAGACGCCTTTTTACGCGCCATGCCATATATGCCAAACGAGAACGCAAGCGCCAATCCAATCCACGGAAAAACTCCACTTGCTACCGTCATGATGACCACGCCCAATGCTGCCAGAATTACCGCAGACCATTGAAAGACATTCAGCCTCTCTGAAAACACAAGGAAGCCCAAAACCACACTCACTAAGGGTGATAAGAAGTAACCCAAACTGGCATCAATCACATGATTATTGTTGACTGCCCAGATATAGACCAACCAATTGGCCGCAATTAGACTCGACGAGATGAAGTGTTGCCCTATCTCGGCCTTACTACTGAGGACCCGGCGCACAATCGCACGACGCTCTGCAGTAAACACAACAAGGACGCTAAGAAAAACAGCACACCACAACGTTCTGTGGCTTAGAATTTCTATCGAATTGACATGATCCAACCACTTCCAATAGAAGGGGAATAAACCCCACAGCACCTGAGCGATGACAGCACTTAAAACGCCTTTATGAAAACTGCTCATCCCGGTACCGACAAATTGTAATGCAATGAATGGAGCGGAAAATCCAAATTCTGATCAGATCCAATTATTCAACTTTAATCGATTGCTTTTTCTTTCCAACGAATCAGAGAATTACCCACCCGCCTCAAATTAAAGTGACGATCAATGAGGCCATTCCTTGGTGAATAACCACGATCCACGTCTGCGAATGTATCGAGTTGATACTGTAACGAACGCCGGGTTGGGCTGCCGGTAAGTATATCGTAAATGCGATGCTCGATTGCCTCGTCATCAATATTCGAGTGCGCCGGATTTTGCTTTGCCAATCGAATATTGATCATACCCGTAACATCGTTGTGAGCACACCAAGCATCAATTGCGTCCAACACACTCAGCTCGCTTTCCCAAGGTAACTGGAAAACCATTCCACGATGCCTACTACAGCCAATCCATGACAGCACTGTCCTCTCTCGATCTTCAGTTAGAGGCCAACGGAATCCAGAGCTGACACTGTGAAAATAAAGACCATCACTCTGACTATCTCGACCTGTCGCGGCCTGTCCCAGGAAAATCTTATGACTACTTATTGATTCTGGCAGAACAAGGTCGGCTAAAGTGTCATTTTCTGAAGAAATAAGTTCCAATGACTCCAACAGTCCTGCCTGCACAGCATGCTCGTCGTTTAGTGTCTTAAACTGTTCTGGAGAACCAAACCCGTGAAATCGGATACCCGCTCTCAGATAGTCAGACATCCGTTGGCTAATGACTTCATCCATGACATCTTTCACAGGAACTCTCACGTCCCGTATACCCAATTGCCAGAGCCGCAACAGCGTATAGTCATTGCGAGCACGCTTACGACTGAACTCTTCCATTGGGCCGTTGTAGGGTAAGTCGATGTCCTCATACCAGGCATGTCGCAAGTGAACCTGAAGAGGCATCTCTGGCATACCCTCTTCGGACTTGTCGGCGCCTCTGGCATCACCTGGTTCAGCCAAAGTATCGGGCCCATCACCGATCGGCACCAACCTCAAGCTATGATCGTCCTCGCAGACATCGACCAAGGTGACGAAGTACTTATTTGTGTCGTCACGCCCATGCTCCAACACCGGTGGTACTCGAAATAGTTCAGCATAGTCCTGCCGCACAAAACTGGTTGCCGGAAGAATGTAATGCCTGGACTTTACGGTACAGTTGTAGAAAAAATTGTGAACGTGACCAGAGAACACGGATTCAACCGAGTGATTCTCAAACAGACTTAACAGCCGGCTACGTGCCGGTTCAGCAATGTTGTCGTAATTTTCTTCCTCATTCGCATCGTGAATAAAATGGGGGTAATGGGAGAAAACAAAAATTCTTTCGTTTACATGAGCTTCAAGAGTGCTCATCAACCATTGATACTGTTCCTCCTCTTGACGAGAAACGCTATTCCACAAGGATGAATTAACGACTACAAAGCAACACGACTCGTGATTAAAAGAATAGAAATCCTTACCGAACGCTTTATGGTAAGTCGCAATAGACTCATCCGAAATCACTGCGGCAGGTGAACCTGGCATAGGTTTGTCACCAATATCATGATTACCCGCCACGTAGTGAACAGGTACTTGAGCCGAGTCAAATAGAGCTCGGGCTGCGGCTGTTGCTGGTTCATAGGCGGACATATGAGGTAGCGGATGAACCATGTCTCCCAGATGGACGATAAATGCTGGGGCATGCTCCTTCAATTGACCATAAGCTTTGAAAGCACGCTCATTTGCACAGGCATTAACCGGGAACGGGGACGAGGTATCTCCCGCCGGATCTCGAAAATGTGTGTCCGATATCACGCCAAATGTGAACAGTTTATGACTTGATGCCATGATGCTATTTACTCGATGTTCCTTGTTTAAGTAAGCGCTAACCCTTTAGTCGTGGGCCGACTATAAGTTGTTAACACTGGATCCGCGCACTTGTTGCCTGATCAGTAAACCGATGGTCAAGGAAGTCAAACCCCAGAAAAACCAACAGATACCGCTGGAAAAAAAAATCCCATAACTACCTCTACTGATCAGTAATGATTGTCGAAAATTATCTTCCAGCAATGGCCCAAGAATAAACGCGATAAGAAATGGAGCCACGGGTATGGATAGCTTAAGCATACTGAACCCAAGTGCTCCCATCAAAAACATCACACCCACATCAAAAATAGTGTTGTTGACCGCATAGGCACCAAAAACACACAACACCAGAACAATTGGAAACAAACGTTGCTTAGGGATATCAGCAATTTTTGCTATCGCCTTAATAGTGAGTTTGCCAACAATGAACAGGTAAAGCGAACTCAGCATTATGCCCATAAATATGGCATAAATTAACGTCAGATTCTCCTGAAACATCAACGGTCCGGGACGAAGACCGTGAATCATGAAGGCACCAAGAATTATGGCAGTAATGACATCCCCAGGAATTCCCAATGCCAATAATGGAATCATTGTGGCTCCGGCAACTCCATTATTTCCAGCTTCAGCAGCCGCTACACCTTCAATTTCACCCTTTCCGAACTTTTCAGGGTTTTTTGACGTCCGTCGAGCTTCACTGTATGACATGAACGCTGCCGGCGCACCGCCAATTCCAGGAATAGCACCGAGCACAACACCGATGGCGCTACCTCGTAGAATAGACTTCAGGCAAGATTTCAAATCTGTCCAACTAGCCCCTGTGCCGGCTAGAACTGTCTTTTTCGCCTCAACCTTCGTACTGACAAAATAGTTAATAATTTCTGGTAGGGCGAATAATCCGATAAGCACAGGTATAAAGGTGAATCCACTCATGAGCTGAACCTCACCAAACACAAATCGATTCGTACCATAGATTAAATCCAGCCCTACGGTAGCTAATAACAATCCTAGGCAAGCCGCACCAAACCCCTTCAGTAGTTGATCACCGGAAACACCAGCAATGATCGTCAACGAAAACACGATCAACGTAAAGAGCTCTGCGGACCCAAACTTCAAAGCAAATGTAGCTAGGTATCCAGCAAACAGGATTAACGAAATATTGGATATGAAATCCGCGATGCACGATGCATACAATGCAATGTCCAATGCCCGGCGAGCTTCGCCCTTTTTGGCCAATGGGTAACCGTCTAAAACTGTGCACGAAGCGGCAGGTGTTCCCGGTGTATTAATCAGGATAGCGGTGATTGATCCGCCGTAAATTCCACCTTTATAAACACCCAGCAGTAATAAAATCCCCGTAACTGGTGGCAATGCAAACGTAAACGGCAGCGCTAGCGCTACGGCCATCGGAGTTGTCATGCCTGGAATTGCACCAACAACGGTTCCAATCACAACGCCAACAAACAATGCCAGAGCATTATCGATCGTCGCAAACAACACGAACGACTGTCCCAATAACTCGATCATGATGCTTGCAACTTCAGTAGAATGGGGTCAAGAATTCCACCCGGGATTGGAATATTGGCAACCTGTGTAAAAAACAGATACAACCCAAATGGAAGCAACGAAGCGATCAAAACGATAGCAGGAACACTTCTCTCTCCTGCCAGCAGTAAGAGTGCAACTATGGCAATTGCAGGTGCTAAGACGAACCCTAGGAGTTCTAAAAACCAATAAAGCGCAAACAGAACTACCGTTACTGGTAGTAACATATAGCTGCGACTGGGAGACTGAGGGATTGCTTCTTGGATACTGGAGGCCGCGCTAGGAAAAAGCACTGAACGTAAAAACAAAAGCACACCCAGCGCTAGCAGGCAATAAGTTACTAACCTCGGATAATAAGACGGACTAAGAGCGACAAATTTGACTCTCTTGGGTTCTTGTACCCCCAATGGGATAGCCACCCAAATAATTAGTGCGGCCAATATAATAAACAATAGCCCGGAAAGCACATCTATAAATCGCCGTGATCGAATCATACTCATGTTCAGTCTCACCTTGACTACCTGAAACGGTGTTTAGATTTGGAACAAATTCCGCCTAGTGAACTAAGCACGCTGACGTTGTTCCATGAAGGATGAGAAGTCGAACTTCTCTGAAAGTAACAAGGCAGTCAATCCACTTCTTGCAGCAGCTTCATCGCTTCTTACATTGCATACCTGAATTGACACACTCTGCGTCGAACCCGCCACTTCAATGCCTTGTTCAACACCGCGAATAAAGTGAGGCTGTCGCCCTACACTGCCGGCCAGATATATTTGACTCGGCTGGAAAAGCGATGTGGCCTGTTGTAGACCCAGTCCTAACTTAAACCCAGCATCGTGAAACAATGACTGGATAACCGCATTGCTCGTAGCAAGCCGTAACGCAGCATCTAGCTTCTCAACCGGATGCTCAATTATTGCTAGTGAATCATCCAGCTTCTCTATTGATTGCACGACTGCAGCACCGGATGCCACTGTATCCAGACAGCCTTTGCGTCCGCAATAACAGTCTAGTGATCCATCCGTCTGAACTGTCATATGCGCAAGTTGCCCCAAACGCTCAGTCCCGGATTCGAGTATGCGATCATTGACCATAACCCCTGTACCGATGAGCCAACCCACGTTCACCAGCATGAAAGTCTTTTGGGACGTAGTAGTTTGATGCCATAATTCTGTCTGCAACAAGGCAACAGCACGAGTTTCAAGGTGCAAGGGATAATTCAAGTGCTTGCGTAGAATGGACAACACAGGAACATCAACCCACCCCAGCGTATGAGATGTCACTGTCCCGTACATGTTTGGGGTTGTATTGGCAGCAATTACAACAGACACACCTAGTATCCTGTGTTTCGGAAAATCGCAGCGCGAGATGAGGCTGCTCGCAGCTAATGAGAATTTTTCCAGTGCCGACTCAGGATCATTCAGTTCAATTTCTGGTAATTCCAAATGTTCGATGCAATTTCCTTGAGCATCTGATACACCCACAGACCGCCGATTGAAACTCACGACAAGCGTGAGCACAAATGCACCGGTCGCATCAATACTGAGCGGTCGGGTACGTCGACCTCGGGTAGCCACGACACCCTCGTCAGGCAGCTCTGATTCCTCAATAACCTCACTAACCAACCCTGCGGAACGAAGCTCCTGAGTAATGCGCGAAATCGCGGGGACGGTCAATCCGGTGGAAACTGAGAGCACAGAACGACTCATAGGACCATTTTGGGCTAATTGCTTTAATACATGACGACGATTACCTCGACGCAGGTCACTGGTGGCGCTGGCATTATTCATTCGTTCGTGATATTTTTTAATTGTCGTCGGTAATTAATTGTTGATTATTGTCGGTTTGATGTCAAGCGGGCCATAAACAATCTAGAAGCCCCAAGGCTGAGAAGTTCGTCTAAACAACTACTAGAAGGTGCAAATATGATGAAACGAAAACTGCTACTAGCGCTTACCAGCGCTATGTGGCTAATCTCCTCCATAGCTTCGGCCGCGGATTATCCGTCCCGCCCAATCACCATTGTCATTCCTTATGGTCCAGGTGGCGCGGCTGACTTATCAGCAAGGCTCATCGCGGGAAGCGCACCTAGCTACCTTAATCAATCAATACTGCCGGTTAACAAAGCTGGTGCCGCTGGTGTAACGGGCTCAACGTTCGTACTAAACGCAAAACCCGACGGGTATACATTGCTCTCGGCACGCGTCGGGTCGCAAATGGGTGTACCTGCGATGAATAAGACCATTCCTTATGGTTGGGATGATTTTACAATTTTGGGTATGACGGAGCTGAATCCGTTCATTCTTACAGTACCTGCTGATTCTCCATACCAGACGTTTGCTGACTTTGAGAAAGCGGTCAAAGCCGGTACAGAAATGACCTATTCTTCTGCAGGTGTCGGAACGTTATTACACATCGCTACTGCGGTCATGATTGATGCAACAGGCGCAGATCCAGATGCGTTTATTCACGTTCCGTACAAAGGTGGTGGCAAGGCGCGAACCGCTGTCGTCTCCGGTCAGGTAGATTTCTCTTGGGGAAACCTCTCCGCCTCATTAGGAGCTTTGCAGGCAGGACAACTTAAAGCATTGGCAGTAACTACGTCTGAACGTTTCCCGGCAATTCCAGATGTTCCAACAGTGGCCGAGGTTGGTCAGCCAAACCTTGAAAAAATTATGGGTTGGAGCGCTATCTATGGTCCTCCAAATCTGCCTGAAGAAGTCGTTAATGCGTGGGTGGATACTTTATCAAAGCTCAAGGATAACGCAGGTTGGTTGAAACTGACCAAGGGGCTGGGAAATATCGTGAGCATCATGGGACCAGACGAAACGAAAGCATTTGTTGAGGCTCAATATAATGTGTTCA
>JBLHWG010000027.1:0-26873 GCA_047629055.1 Halioglobus sp. | reverse complement strand
GGTGATTCCGAGTCTCCTTGGCCCCAATCGTTCTTTGACAGATGCATTAATTTAGTGCTCACTGTGGCAGAGTCCCCTGATGGAAGTTATTGCAAGTTCATGAGCGCAGATACGACTGGTAACGAAGTAAAGATTTCATGCAGAAATGTGTGGCAATTGTTTGGCAAGGGCGCAGAGAAATTTCTAGCTAAAAGCAGTGCTACGCCAACTATGGACCAGATTGGAGCCGCTGGGCTGATCGGTGCGGTCCGAGACGTCAGTTTTGATGTTCATCAAAACGAAATATTAATGATCATGGGGTTAAGTGGATCAGGTAAGTCCACCATGCTGCGATGCATAACGCAGCTGTTAAAACCTACTGCCGGTGAGGTCCATTTCAACGGTACAGATATTACCAAGGTCAGCACCAAAGAGCTGAACAAGCTCAGACGCCATAAAATGGGCATGGTGTTCCAGCACTTTGGCCTCCTACCTCACCGAACAGTTTTAGAGAACATTGCGTTCCCTCTGGAAATTCAGGGTCTCGATGAAGACACTCGCATAGCAAAGGCGCGGGAACTAGTTGAGCTAGTAGGACTGGCTGGGCGTGAAAGCTATTTCCCCCGTGAGATGTCCGGTGGTCAGCAGCAAAGGGTAGGCATTGCTAGAAGTCTTGCAGTAGAGCCAGACGTCTGGTTTCTGGATGAGCCGTTTTCTGCGCTTGATCCGCTAATTCGTCGAGAAATGCAGGATGAATTCATGCGCCTGCAATCAAAGTTAAATAAATCCATTGTTTTCGTTACGCATGACTTCGATGAGGCCGTGCGTCTTGGTGATCGGATAGCCATTATGAAAGATGGCGAACTAGTCCAAATCGGTACTCCGGAAGAGTTGGTTACAAACCCTGCTGACGCATACGTGAAGGCGTTCGTTGAAAATGCGCCTAAAGCCAAATTAATATCCGTTGGCAAAATAATGAACTCAGCAGGTTCAGTCGATTCGACTCAAGAGCCCCTTCGGATGGGTGCGGTGTTAGAAGATGTGGCCAAGCGTGTGATGATGAGTGAAGCTGCCATTCCGGTTGTAGACAAAGAGGGGCAGCTGGTTGGATCGCTAGACCGCGAAAAGCTTGTAGGCATTCTGTTCTCAACCTGATATGAGTGAATCAATCAACACGTTGAAACGAGTCCCAGCTGACAGACGGCGGCGGCGTAATATTGTTCATCTAGCTATTGCAGCCATTATTATCATTGGCGGAATTTTGGCCAAAGAGCAGTTTGTCTGGGTTGCCAAGTTCCCCCGTCAGTGGGTCATCCCTTTAAAGAATTGGATTACCGATTTCTTCGAATGGATAGTTTACGGAGTTAAGTTTTTCGAAGGTAGCCGTTACGAATTTGTTCCCACCGACATAACACGGGGAATGATCAAAATCTTCGAGTATCAGCTTTCGTTTACTGACGGGCTATTCTTCAACGGCTTTAGAATCGGTGTTGAACCTTTACCGTGGATCACCGTGGTCGGGCTTATGGCCATTCTTGGACATTGGGTTGCAGGGCCGCGAATGGCGCTAATTGCCGGTGGGTCTTTTTTATATCTTTCATTATTCAGCGTTTGGCGACCTGCGATGGATACGTTTTCGCTAGTGTTGCTGACGGTGCCTTTCGTTTTTTCGATTGGTCTGATGTTGGCAATATGGATGTCCAAGAGCGCCCGCGTCGAACGAACTGTAACACCAGTTTTTGATTTGATGCAGGCTATGCCACCGTTTGCCTATATGGTACCTATTGTGGTTTTGTTTGGTATTGGAGATGTACCAGCAATGCTGGCTGTTTCGGTTTTTGCTGTACCGCCTGTCGCGCGTTGCATCTTGCTGGGTTTGCAAACTGTGCCGCACGAAGTGCTGGAAGCAGGCGAGATGGCTGGATGTACATCACGGCAAATGCTTTGGAAAGTAAAAGTACCTACGTCTCGTTCGACCGTTCTTGTCGGTTTGAATCAAGGAATAATGCAAACTCTTGCCATGATTGTATTAGCGTCGCTCATCGGCGCTTCTGGTTTGGGTAATGAATTGCTGAACTCCCTACAAACTCTGCGTTTGGGTCAGGCACTAGAGCAAGGTCTGGCTATTGTTGTTATTGCGGTGGCTCTGGATCGGCTCAGTGCGGCTTATGCACACAAGCCAAAAAAGTATATCGATAAAAATTTGCCATGGATGCAAAAACACAGTCACCTGATGATTGCTGTGGCATTTTTAATTGCATCCATTGCTGTAGCCTGGATATTTCCAGCACTTCGGGTGCTACCTAAGGAGTGGCCGTTGACGACAGCACCTATGTGGGATGCTGGCATCGATTGGGTGTTGGTTAACTGGTACGACAATGTTCAAGGTTTCAGAAATTTTGTATTAATCGACATTCTGATACCCATCAAGAAATTTATGCTTTCCATACCGTGGCCCACATTTATTGGCTTACTTATTTTGCTTGGCTATCGTATGGGTGGTTGGAAGTTGGCGTTAACGGTAGGTCTGATGATCTCCTTCCCGCTGTTGATGGGTTTGTGGAAGCAGACCATGATCACGGTATACATGATTGGATCGGCTGCGATCATTTGCATTGTTGTTGGCTTTCCCATTGGATTGCTGGCCGCAAGAAGCGAACGCTTGTCTCGCTACATCATACTTATGTGCGATTTTTTCCAAACCTTCCCATCGTTCATTTACCTTATTCCGGTCATCATGTTGTTCAAGGTCAGCGATATTTCCGCAATCATTGCTGTTCTTGCATTTGCGTTGGTACCTATGGTTCGCTACACCAATCTTGGTTTTAGGAATGTGCCGTTTAATATTCGTGAAGCAGCCATTCAACAAGGAGCTTCGCGCTGGCAACGGTTAACCAAAGTCGAACTACCATTGGCAGCGCCAGAAATAATGTTGGGTATCAATCAAGTTATATTCATGGCGCTATTCATGGTGGCAATCACAGCGTTGATTGGCACTCAAGATCTTGGTTCGGAAATCAATCGGGCGCGTACTGGCAACAAGACAGGTCGTGCGTTGGTTGCTGGATTATGCATCGCCTTCCTTGGCATGATCGCCGACAGACTTATCAAAGCATGGCGCAAGCAACACAACTACCAGAATAATAGGTAGTCGTAAGGTTATTGTGCCCATAGGAGTTACGACATGGACCTAACCATGCAACCAACATTTACCGCACCGTTCACTCGCTCAGGTATCAGCTTTCCAGGCTTGCCCGTGCTGCCTGATAATATTGAACGCCATGTGGTTCCCGGCGGTGGTTCAAGAGCTTTGGAGGTAGAAGCCGGTGATGTGATCAATGTCATGGACGTTTCAGGTTTGCAGGCCGTGGAATTAGTTCATTTCACACCTGACGGAACGTCTGATGCAGCGATGATTGGCTCGGTTGGCAAAGGCGCCGCCACAGGATTGCACAGCACATTAAGTACAGGCGGTGCCAGTGGCGTACACATCATGAATGTATTGGACACTGCGGGCTTTTCATTGTCTGCGGCAGACAGTGCGAATTTGTTTGATGGTGAGTCTGTTGCTGGCGAAATTCGGAGTGTTACCGTTATGGCTGGCGGTCTTCTATGCATTGCTGCACCAGGTGGTCCGATGTCACCCGAGCTGCAGAATGTTGCAACTGAAGTAGTTGTTTTCATTGAACGTATAAACCCGCGAACGCATGCAGATAAGCTAAAGCCGCCGACACCGTTAGCTGACCCGCTGATTGATGAAAACATACAGCCAGGAACGGCAGTTACCTTTGAAGTCAAAGCAGGCCAGTATGTTCAGCTACTTGATATTCAAGGTCGGCAGTGTTCTGACTTCCAGGCTTTCTCAGCAAGGGCTTTGGACAAGGGTTTAGAGCGCGAAATAGACCCAACGACGACCCGCTCACTAGGCGGTTCTTTATATCCGGCACCTGGTATATTCTCCAAATATTTCAGCAGTGATCATGAGCCGCTTGTAGAGATCGTTCAGGATACCTGTGGCCGACACGATACTTTCGGTTTGGCGTGTACTGCACGTTATTACGAAGACCTTGGTTATCCGGGTCATCGAAATTGCACTGACAACATGAATCTGCAATTTGAAAAATTCAGTATTCGTCCGCGTGGTGGGTGGCCTGCTATTAATTTTTTCTTTAACACTTTACTAGATGATACTAACGCCATCTTGTTAGACGAGCCCTGGTCCCGACCGGGTGACTACGTAATGCTACGGGCTTTGACGGATCTGGTTTGTGTAGCAACATCATGCCCCTGTGATGTAGATGCTGCTAACGGTTGGAATCCCACCGACATTCAAACCCGTGTGTACGGTGAAAAAGAAATATTTAAACGACTAATTGGTTTTAGAAAATCGCCGGAGGCGGACGTGGAAGAAACAAAAGAGACGGGCTTTCATGCTTGCTTTGCAGAACATACCAGAGACTTCATGGAGTACAACGGTTATTGGTTAGCGAATACCATGACCCAGTACGGGACGATTGCCGAGTACTGGGCGTGCCGTGAAAAAGCGGCCATTATGGATTTGTCACCACTGCGTAAATATGAAGTGACTGGCCCCGATGCTGAAGCACTCATGCAGATGGGTGTCACACGCAACATGAAGAAATTATCGGTTGGGCAAGTCGTGTATACCGCCATGTGTTACGAACACGGCGGAATGATTGATGATGGAACTGTTTTTCGCTTAGGTGATGATAATTTCCGTTGGATTGGAGGGAACGATACTAGCGGTCTTGCACTTCGTGAGTTAGCGAAAAAACATAACCTGAATGCCTGGGTACGTGATAGTACCGAGCAGTTATGTAATGTGGCCGTGCAAGGTCCACTATCGCGAGAGATACTTAGTGATCTCATCTGGACTGCTCCTACGCAATCAACTGTCGAAGAGCTTGGTTGGTTTCGTTTTACCATTGGACGCCTAGGTGATTTTCATGGGGCCTCAGTGGTTGTCAGTCGAACTGGATATTCTGGTGAATTAGGCTTTGAGGTTTTCTGTCATCCAAAAGATGCAAAAACAGTGTTTGATGCTATTTGGAAAGTGGGGGCTCCTAAAGGTATGGTTCCGTTAGGTTTAGCTGCATTGGATATGCTGCGTATTGAAAGTGGCTTAATCTTTGCCGGCTATGAGTTCACTGATAGGACTGACCCTTATGAAGCTGGTATAGGGTTTACAGTTCCTTTGCTTTCCAAAGAAGATGATTTTGTTGGTCGTGCAGTGCTCGAACAGCGCAAAGTGAATCCTCAAAGCATGCTGATGGGATTGGATCTGGAAGGGGGTGTAGTGCCATCCTCTGGTGATTGTGTCAGGGTGGGTCGTGCACAAGTCGGCGAAATTACATCAGCAATGAAATCTCCCATTTTAGGCAAAGTCATTGCGCTTGCCAGAATTGATATGACACACGCCGCAGTGGGAACTGCCGTAGAAGTTGGGCAGCTAGATGGATTACAAAAGCGATTGACGGCAACTGTTGTTGCGTGTCCGCATTTTGATCCGCGTAAGGAGCGAGTGAAAGGCAACTATGAGGTGGCTTCTAGCCTATAAGGTTTCTTACTGCGCTGTTTTCGTGATGCTCCAGCGAACACCCACGCTGAGCGAAATGTCCTCTTGTATTTCAGCTACAGCGTAAAAACGAAGGCGATTGACCGGATAAACCAGTCCGGCAGCGAAGTAACCTTTTATAAGGTCCTCGAAGCGCGCTAGTCGAGGTTCCTCTTGCCGATCGACATAGACATGCCTGCGTGAGCGAGTACCCATTAAGCCCAGTGCGACGTATGCATTGAGCCCGTTGTTCATAATGGGGTCTGTGGAGCTAAACAACACGCTTGCAGAAACGCTTTGGTGCTCTTGCTCGACGCTTGCAATGCGACTACTGACCACGATAGGCGTGTCAACATTGTTATCTTCACTGTGGTACGAGAGCTTAAAAGTGGTGTTGATATTTTTCCAATCTGGGAATTCTGAAAAGTAAATTCCAGCATCTGTTCCTGATCCGCTAAATCTAAAGTCTCAATTAACGGCAAGATCGTCCCAGTCACCTTGTGATGAACTTGCCTCAACGAAGAGCGCGTAGTGACTTAGAAAGCGTGGGAGTGTTACTCGAATACCAGCTCGCTGAGATTTTGCTTCAGTACGGCCCCTGCCAAATCCAGTGTTAATTCCTAGAATTGAGCTTGGTCAAAAACTTGTTCATCTGTGATACTCAATATGTCTGAGTTGCTATTATTACTAATGATGCCAGAATTACTTTTAGCATATTTAGCCAATAGTTAAAAGATGTTGCCGTTCTATGTAGCATAATGATTGTTCAGTGTTCAAGGTGTGTAGGCGCAATTATAGGTCAGTGCTATTCTTCCTTACTCAAACAACTCTGACGCGACCCACCCGTTTCCTGGTGATAAAAAGTTGTGTAACCTAACGCAATGAGGAGTCATTTTTCGCGTGTGTAATTTGGCCATTTACCTGGTGCTTTGGTTGGCGGGAGTTCTACTGCCCTGGTCAGCGGTACATTCCCAATCGATCGATACACAATCGACTGAGGCAAGCAAGCTGACGCGTGTGCAGCAATTGCAGGTCTACGATGAAGCGTCACATATTTTGGGCGGTAATGCCAATGTGATTAGTCGATGGGTCAGTGATATCAATTATCATATTATTGGTACAAACTGGTTCAGCGAGCAAGCGGCGTCTACGCTTGCTGAAATTGCGTTGATATCCAAGCTCGAGCTATCTGCTTCCGCGTGGGTTCCGCAAACAGCGGAGAGCTACCTGGCACTGCTGAAAGAGACTCCGGCCGTGCAGCTTTCATCCTGCGATGGTTTGCGAGACTGGCGTAGCGGCTGTGCCAATTTTATTATCGTGCAAACCAGCAATGTGATTATGCAGCAACTCGCTAAAACGATACCTCTTCGCAAGGTTTACCAGCGATCGCTGGAGGGCGATCAATCAGTGAGCTGCTTCTTTTCACCCTTTGTGGGATCGCGCCAGACGATTCACCAGGCGTTTGTGTATGTCAACGAAAACCTCGATGAAGCTATGCTGGAAACCTGCCTGCATGAAGAAATTTACCAGTCATTCGGTTTGTTCAATGACTATACCGATTCAGTTTATTTTTCATTCAACAATAAAGTGGAGCCCAAGTCCATCACTGGCTACGACAAGGAATTATTGAAAATCGTATATCATCCCGACTTCGCTCCAGGCACGCCGGTTTTCAGGGTGTTGAAACGATTTATGGAAGAGCTCGGGCTGGATCCGTTTGAATAATAAGCCTGCTCAGGGCAATGCGTGTTAACACCGTAAATGTCAGGTTTGATGAGTATGAAAGGTGGTACCAAGCCCATTCAAAAGTAACGGTGTGTTTTTACTGTTGTCAGGCATTGTGTTTCTGGTCTATGTAAACCCAACATGAAAAGAAATAGCTTATCAGGACTAGAAAAGATACTCAGAAACCAAGCGATGTTTGTGGCTTTCTTTGTCTTGTGCCTGGGTTTTCTGTATTACGCACTATTCCGTGATCATTTTTTCTTAAGTTACATACCAGGGTTTCTTGAACACCGGTTATTGCTGACTCAATGGATGCCGATAGGGTTTGCAATTCCATGGCTCCCTTCCTTCTTACACGCGCTTGCCACATTGTTGTGTGTCCATGCTCTTCTTCCGAGTAACAATACACTCAGCAAAACGATTTGCCGAGTAGCAGTTGTATCCAGTTTAATAGCTTTCGAGTTGTTATTCGGTACTGTGGATAAGTTTGATATCATTGCAATTCTCAGCCTGTAAACGGAATTGCAAATCAAATGAATGTCATCGATATAACGGATGTCACTCAGCCTGTATTGATTGATACAGTGGCAATGCAAGGGCCTGAAGGGTTGTCAGTTTCTGGTGATCGCTTGTACGTTTGCGATGATATAGCAGGTCTGAAAATATTCGATGTGTCCAGTCCTACTCAACCAGTGATTCTAGATTCTATCGCCGTTGTGGACTGTAGTGATGTTATTGCGACTACAGAGCGGTTATACGTGATTAATGACGATGGCTTGGCTCAATATGATGTATCAACAGGCACTCCCGTACTCTTGAGTACTATTGAAACCGAGCCGGTCGTTTATGCAGTGGGGCGTTAGGGCTCGTGAAACAATAATCTATCCATTTAACGAACCCTTAACTCGGAGCACGGCGTTTTACGGCGAGATCTATACAGACTGCAGTAATGATAATCATTCCGCCCAGAAGAGATATGGGAGGTAAATCAGTGCCAATAAGAAGCCCTGCTGAGCCTGTTGCTACCAGAATTTCTGTCATAGTCAATAAGGCTGCAGTGGGAGCTGGAATTCTGCGAGCCCCCCATATCTGAGACAGCATAGAAGGAAAAATTAGTGCAGCTCCGAATGCAACGGCAACAGGTATCGTTTTGATAAGTGATACAGGCTCAGGGTTTGAGTGCATGCCGACGGAAAGCCAATATTGTAAGATTAGTGCGCAGGCACTGGAAAGTATGATTCCCGAAAACAGAGTAGCTGTGGTGCTCGCAAACGGTCGGGTATCCTCTTTGCTGCGCAACAGAGATAAACTAAATCCCCAGCAAAAACCTGCTGCGATAGCGCACCAGTCGCCGACGTTATTAGGCACGGGAAACGAAAATCCTCCGCCCAGTAAGAGCCAGACGCCCACTAGCGCCGCAGCGATTACCGCCAGTTGAGCTCGTCTAATGGGTTCACCGTATAAAAGTCTTGCTGAGAGGGTTGTCCATAGAGGCAATAAATAAAAAAGAAATATTGCCCGGATGACGTCGGTGTAGAGCACTGCCGTGAAATAGAGCACTGTTGAGGTACTCAGAGCAAAACCTACGACCCAGCCGTTAACAGTTGTTAATTCTGAGAGTTCCCGTCGCCAGATTGTAGCTAGTAAAGATGGAACAAAAGCTGTCGTAAGTACCAGCGCAACGGCCCATAGGCCGGGGATTCCAGCATCTTCCAAGTAGCGTAGGGGGATCCAGAATAGTCCCCAAATGGCCGAGCCTACTGTGACCGCCCAGGCGCCTGATTTGTCTGTCTTTGTGTATGCTATCGGCACAGTGTTAGTCATTCGTAGAGTGTATTCTCTGCGGTCATGTTTAATTAGATAAATCGGAGAATATTATGGACTTTATGAAAATGGGCCAGGAACTACTTGGCGACAAAATGGGCGATCTAGGTGGTGTGATGGAAGCTCTGTCTGGTCTTACTAGCGGCGAAGGCCTAGATATAGCTGGAATCGCTGAAAAACTCAAAGAAGGTGGTTTGGGTGATCAGGTAACTTCATGGTTGGGCGATGGTGATAACTCACCTGTATCTGCAGATCAGCTGACCAATGCGTTCGGTTCAGACAAAATCAGTGAAATGGCATCTAAATTGGGTCTTGATACGGGTTCAGCCGCTGAAACCTTGTCTCAGGTAATGCCTTCACTCATGGACAAGCTGAGTTCTGGTGGCAGTTTGCTGGATAGCCTCAGTGCCGGTGGAGATCCTATGGATATCGCTAAAAGCCTATTTGGGAAGTAGTTCGTTTTCTGCCATGGTTGCACCCCAATCGAATACAATCCGTCTCGCTCTATGATGCGCTAACTATCACTATTCTAATTGCACACACGGTGTCAATATTGAGTGCAACCATGAATTTCATATCTTTCACATCGATTTTTAATGTGTTGGGTATACGTACAATGTTTGAGAGAGCTGAAAAAACTGAACTGTAATGCTTAAGCAGCCTTATTTTCATCTCGCAATTTCGCGTGATAAAGTTGAACTTCACTGACAAATCCTGCGATAAGACCTTCAGAAACGTTAAACGATGGAAGTAAGGTCATCGTGAAAAAACGCTGCTCCATTTCGCTCCATCCTAGCCACCGTTCATCGCACTTAGCACGATTTACTGATACGTCCCACTCTCGACAATCAGTAAACATCTCTGACCATTCGTCCCATCGTATCTTTGCCTCTTCATCTTCAATTGCCATAAGCTGCTGCATAATACGATCATGCAGTCCTGCAGCAACTCGGCTTATTGGCACTTCAAGATCAATGGGGTCTGGACAAAATCTCGCTGCCATCATCATCTTATGAGTCACGCGCAGCTCATTGAAATTTGCTATCTGGAAGCTCTCATCAACCATTTTTTAAAATTCCTGAAACTCGGTTAGGTCGTGAAACTTTTTTTAGGCTTAAATGCCTATTCAAGCTTGGGTGAGTCAGACAGGTTCACAAATTAGTTATTTCCAGATGGTGCGTGAATTACACACATATCACGATTCGCTAAATTGCTGACTTATCCGAATAATTCATTATCGCGTTTTTCACAGTTATCTAAAGCATTGGATAGCTTTGACGGGGTTCGTTGTAATGTGTTTGCTATTGCCAAGCTCACCAAGTAACCAACAATATGTGAGTCAGTATAGAAAACTGTCTGACCTCTAAGGTGCTGTGAGCAATTCCAGTGAGGGTGTTTCGCGAAGTAACTGCTGACTGTATTCAGCGCTGGGTGAGTTAAAAAATGTTTCACTTACCGCTTTTTCGACCTCCACACCACGTCGCAATACCAACACCTGATCGGCCATCTGTCTAACGACAGCCAGATTGTGGCTGATAAACATAATAGTCAGCCCAAAATGACTTTGCAGGTCTTTTAATAGATTTAGAATTTGCGCCTGGATGGATACATCCAAGGCAGAGGTGGGTTCATCGCAGATAAGGAAGCTGGGCTGTGCCATCAATGCGCGAGCTACGGCGATGCGTTGCCGCTGACCTCCTGAAAACTGGTGTGGGTATTTGAGCATGGCACGCTGTGGCATCTCAACCAGGTTCAATATCGATGCGACTATTCGCCTACTCTCACCGCCTTTTTTTGCTAATCCGTAAAACGTTAGTGGTTCAGTCAGAATAGCTTCCACAGTGCGACGGTTATTCAATGAAGAGTATGGATCCTGAAATACCATCTGTATCTCTTGACGTGCAGGATGGGTTCTCTGTCGCTTGGATGCGTCTGGTAAGAAGGCATCGTTAAATTGCATACTGCCACTAGAAGTGGGTACCAGCCCAACGATAGCCTTGGCTAATGTCGATTTACCGCTACCGCTTTCCCCTACCACTCCAAGAACTTCACCGCGTTGAATCTGAAGAGACACGTTGTTCAAAGCCTTGAGTCCTGGCCGTTTTATGAACCATCCGTTTTTTTCACCAAAGGTCACACTCAGGTCTTGGATGTCTAGAATTCTAGGATTGTCAGTTGTGGAGGCCTTGCGCTGTTCTTTGTTTCCTCGCAGCAACCAGTTGGCAGCGAAATCTGCGCTTGCCCCCTCTACCTGCCAGCTCGATTCACCTTCAATAGTTTTGTCATCATTGACAATGTTTAAAAATCGTTCCACCCGATTATCCAGCCTAGGCACCGCTGCCATAAGAGCCTTTGTGTATTCTTTATTCGGTTTTCCAAGTACTTGTGGAGTTGTGCCTGTTTCTATAATTCGACCATTTCTGAGAACAGTGACGTTGTCTGTAATTTCAGCAATAACCCCAATGTCATGGGTAATTAATATCACGCCCACTTGATGTTGTTTTGCAAGTGTTCGAATAAGGCTCAGTATTTGTTTTTGTATGGACACATCCAGTGCCGTGGTTGGTTCATCAGCAATGATGAGTTGTGGGTCGGTGCATAGTGCCATGGCAATAACAACACGTTGTCGCATTCCTCCAGAAAATTGGTGTGGGTATTCATCAAGTCGCTGCTCTGCAAACTCAATACCTGTTTCTTTGAGTAGTTGTATGGCAAGGGAGCGTGCAGCACGATCATCCAGTTTACGATGTTGCTGAATAGTTTCAATTAATTGTTCTGCGATCGTGAGTAGGGGATTAAGTGATGTCTGTGGGTCTTGAAAAATCATGCTTATGCGATTGCCTCGCAGTTGATGATATTGCTCTTCATCCAGAGACGTTAGCTCTTCTCCCGATAGGCTAATAGACCCTTTTTCTATTATTGCTGGGTGTTCCAGGAGTCCCATAATGGCGGCGCCGATTGTGGATTTCCCCGCACCTGATTCACCTACCAGTCCATGAATTTCTCCTGGTTCGACGTGGAAGTTGACACTGTCTACTGCTTTGAATTCTCCAAAGCGACTCGGGATGGATACGGTCAGGTTCTTAACTTCAAGTAGGCTACTCATGAGTCTTATCAACGAAGTTTTGGATTAAGTGCATCGCGAAGAAAGTCGCCGAGCACGTTTACTGACACGATCAATATCACAAGCGTCAAGCTTGGAAACGCTACGATCCACCATTCGCCGGAGAATAAATACTCTGTTCCAATTCGTATGAGTGTGCCAAGAGAAGGCTGATTGGGAGGTACGCCAACACCTAGAAAAGACAACGTTGCTTCCAGTAATATGGCTACTGCCAGATCGACGGTGAGTATCACCATGATGGGACCCATTATGTTCGGTAAAATTTGCACAAGCATTATGCGGGCGGGATGCATGCCCATAATTTCACTGGCTTGAACGTATTCTTTGTTCTTTTCTACAAATGTAGACGCGCGGGCTGTTCTTGCAAAATTAACCCATAGTGATAAACCGATGGCCACCGTTAAAACGACGATCATTAAATCATCGTGGTGTCCTTGCGGTAATATTCCACGTGCAATTCCGTCGATTAGCAAAGCGGTTAATATGGCTGGCAAGCTAAGTTGAACGTCGGCTATGCGCATGACGAAAGCATCAAATCGTCCACCAAGATATCCGGCTATTAGGCCTAGGCTCACTCCTAGAACGCTTGCAAAAGTAATGGATAGGATACCTACTAGAAGTGACAGACGCATGCCGTAAAGAATTGCCGACAGAAGGTCGCGTCCTTGGTCGTCTGTTCCGATGATAAAGCGAGAGTCGCCAGCTGCAGACCAGCTTGGTGGTAGTAATGAGTCTAAAAGATCAAAGCTGGTTAGATCGTATGGATTTGTGGGTGCTATCCATGCAGCTAAAGCGGCCCCGCCAATCATTAATACGGCGAAAAGTGCTGCAAGCTGTGCAACCCGGCTGTGGAGGAAAAGGTAAAGTAATTCGTTTTCAACGGAGTAACGGCGAAGTCGATTCAACATTAGTTCGACGACCGGTTGCGTACGCGTGGATCGATGACAGCGTAGAGCAGATCAACTATCAAATTAATAACAACAAACATAAGTGCTATCAATACCAGGTATACAGACATGACGGGAATGTCGACATATCGTATGGAGTCAAGAAATAGCAGTCCCATTCCTGGCCACTGAAATACCGACTCTGTAACTATCGAAAACGCGATGACTCCGCCAAATTGCAGACCAATAATGGTTATTACTGGCACCAGAGTATTTCGCAGGGCGTGGTTATAGTGAATAGATCGTTTGTTTATGCCACGTGCTGTCGCAAATTTTATAAAGTCACTTTTCATGACGTCCTGCATTTCAGAACGAACGAGTCGCATGGTTAGCGTGAGCTGATAAACACCTAACGTTATGGCCGGTAGCAGTAAGGAGCGAAGTCCATCGATGGTTAGGAAATTGGTTTTCCACCATCCAATGGATACAACGTCTCCGCGTCCAAAGGTTGGCAGCCAGCCAAGCTGAACACCGAAGACGAATATCAGGAAAATACCAATAACAAATGTGGGTATTGAAACTCCTATTAAGGTTGTCACCAATATCGAATTGGCCAGGACTCCGCCTCGATGCAAGGCGGTATATATTCCGGCAGGAACACCCAGTAACAATGAAATGATTAACGAGACGATGCCTAATTCAAGCGTTGCTGGCAGCCTGTTTAATATCATTTCGCTGATAGGCTGACGTGTCCTGTACGAATACCCGAAATTACCCGTAGCAAGGTTGGTAACAAACTTGGTAAATTGAGTCGGTATAGAGTCGTTTAGACCCAATGATTCTCGAATACGCGCCTGATCTTCTAAAGAGGTTTCCTGCCCCACCATTTGAGAAACAGGATCGCCAACAAAACGAAATAAAGTAAAAGCCAGCAAGCTCACGGCAAGCATGACGAACACTGATTGCAGTAGCCGACGAGCGATGAAGGAGAGCATGGGTTTACCAGTGGCTTAACGCGCTACGATACATATTTTCCAAATCAACCTGATTGGATTCTCTGGGTGCGTTTGCGATAGCTTTTTCTTGTCTAACCGATGATGTGGCCAGGGCGCTCACGTGTTGTTCACCGAACCCTATTGCAGTCAGTCCATTGGGCATCTTAGTAGCTTTCATCAATTCGATGAGTCGGTTGGCTAATACTTCGCCAGCATCATCAGGTGTTGCCCCTTTTGTATCTGCTAATAGGAATTCAGCGCCTTGCAGGTGTCGCTCGGGAGTAGCTTCTGCTGTGTATTTAAAGATGGACGGTGCAGTGACAATCACGCTAATACCGTGTGGAATGAAGGGGGAGGCAACTGGGTAGCCGTCAGTTTCGATGTCATGCATCAGGTGTGTAACGCCGTAGGACATCGCGTGAGGCAGATGAGTTCCGCTATTTCCAAAAGCGATGCCGGCAAGAGTCGCTCCCCACATAAGTTGATCACGGGCTTGTTGATCACTGGCATCGTTAACACCACGCTCCAGGTAGTTGCCAACAATGGCTAGTGCTTCGCGGGCAACCATTTCGCTAAACGGATTAGCACCTTGGATATATTGCCGAGCGTCTGGCGACTCAATTCTGTTGTGCTTGGTATAAGCTTTGGCGGTGTAACACTCAAGTGCGTGGCAACAAAGATCAAAACCTGTCGAAGCCACAACGTTCGAGGGTAGGCTATCACAACACTGCGGGTCGACTATGGCTGCATCGGGCAACATGTAAGGGCTCGCAATAACAAATTTTGTATTGAGTTTGTTAACCCGCAAAACTGAAATAGAGGTGCATTCAGAGCCCGTTCCTGATGTAGTGGGGCAGGCAATATGAGGAAGCAACGGTCCGGGTATAGATGCGCCGTTGCCTATGGGTGGCGCAAAATAATCCAGAATATTCCCACCATGATTTAGAAGCACCAAGCACGCTTTTGCAGTGTCGATAACCGACCCACCCCCAACGGACACCATCCCATCGAATTTGGATCCGCGTAGAAAATTTGTCCCGCGTTCTACGGAGTCATCATCAGGTTCTACTCTGATGTCTGAGAAAATGGCGACATCGAGTTCGGCGTTATTTAGCGCCGCTTTTACGATGCTCACCAGGGGGCCTGATGCCAAATTAGGGTCGGTGAACAAGGCTACGCGCTTCATGCCCAAGCGCACGGCTCTTACACCGACTTCGGCCAATGTCCCACGACCAACGGTTAGTCTTGGCATTGCCACAGTGAACGAATCTGCGCCATTATCTGTCGGTGAGTAGTGCTGACAACCCATTGAATAACTCCGTAAACAGTAAGTAGGCTAAAAAGCTTACGCCAGCCCTTAGGTGGATAGTATCGTGTTCAACGACAGATTATCTCTGTGAAAAAATCTGCTTCCGAATTTTTCTGCTGATGTTCAAATATCCTTCACTAATCGCAGAGCATCATAAATCGCGGCATGTGTATTCCGAGACGATACGGCATCACCGATACGATAAAGTCTGAACTTCCCTTTAGAATTTCCTGTTGGTGGCTGTGCCTGTCCATCTAACAAGGCATCGTGGTCAACCGCACCGCCGTTAGTAGAGAGGGGTTTCAAGTCGAAATACAAATCTGCCAGGGGCTGAGTCCCATAGTTAATAACAACTTGATCGTACAAAGCTGTTGTCGTGTAATCGCTATAGTCAGTACCTATCGTAGCCTTTAAACGGTTACCTTCTCGCTCGACATTCAGAAGCCTGCGAGCGACAGTGAATGTGACCTCTTTTTCTTGTAAAGCTTTCATATATGGCGATAAGTTCATGGCCATGATTCCCGGTGCAAATGTTCTGTCGGGAGTCATGACCTCAACGGTTGCGCCTGCCGTTGCCGCAGCCTCTGCGGCCTGTAGTCCAGGGTGATCGCCACTTTCGTCATAGACGAGGATGTTCTCTTCTGGAGTGACTGCATCGCCTGCAATAAGATCCCAGCTAGTGACCACATGCTCTAAGGCGATTCTCTGTTCAAACAAGGTGGTGTCGGGCAAGCCGCCGGTTGCAATAATAACCACGTCCGGGTTTAGCGCCTCGACGTCTGAGACATCAGCGATAACGTTAAAACGAAACTCAACATTTTTGGCGGCACACTGTGCCATACGCCAATCAATGATGGACATCATTTCTGCACGTCGGGGGTTTCGTGCGGTGAGTCTGATTTGTCCTCCTGGCTCTGAAGCTGCTTCGAAGACAGTCACTGAATGACCTCGCTCGGCCGCAACTCGAGCGGCTTCGACACCTGCAGGTCCAGCTCCTACGATTACAATTTTTTTTGAGACAACAGCTATGGGTATGTCGTGAGGCATCGTGAGCTCTCGCCCTGTAGCTGCATTGTGAATACACAAGGCTTCACCACCTTGATAGATTCGATCCAGGCAGTACGTTGCTCCGACACAGGGCCGGATATCGTGCTCTCTTTTTTCAACAATTTTTCTTACAATATGCGGATCTGCCATGTGGGCTCGGGTCATTCCAACCATATCCAGAATTCCGTTGGCTATGGCATGACGTGCCGTTGCCACATCTGGAATCCGTGCCGCGTGAAAGGTGGGCAGTCCTGTCGCCTTTTTTACGCGACCAGCGAAATCCAAATGTGGCGCACTGGGCATTCCCTGAATGGGAATTACATCCACCATCGCAGGGTCTGTATGTATACGTCCACGGATCACGTTGAGGAAGTCGACTTGTCCGGAGTCTGCAAGACGCTTTGATATCTCGAGGCCTTCTTTGGCCGAAATACCGCCCTTTTGTACTTCGTCAGCGGTGTAGCGCAATCCGACGATGAAGTCTTTACCGACACGTTTGCGGATGGCAGATAAAACCTCCATGGGAAAGCGCAATCTGTTATCCAGAGTTGATGCGTCGTATTCACCTTCAAGATCATTAGTCAGAGGCGACCAAAACTGATCCAGCAGATGACCATAGACCTGGAGCTCTATTCCGTCCATGCCTCCTGCCTGCATTCGTTCAGCAGCATCTGCAAAGTCACCAACAATTCTCTCAATGTCCCAGTCTTCGATCAGTTTTGGAAAATATTGATGAGAAGGCTCTCGGTGTTTGGATGAGGAAACACTTGGCAACCAATCACCTTTATTCCATGCTGTTCGACGCCCTAAATGGGTCAGTTGAATCATCACGGCACAGCCGTGTTCGTGACAGCTATCGGTAAGCTCTTTTATCCAAGGGACGACGTCGTCCTTATAAGCCAATACATTGTTGAAAACTGGGGGTGAATCGCGGCTTACTGCTGCTGAGCCTGCTGTCATGGTCAGTGCTACCCCTGCCTTCGCACGTTCTTCGTGGTATGCGCGATAACGCTCCTTGGGCATGCCGTCAACCGGGTATGCGGGTTCATGACTGGTTGTCATGATTCGGTTCTTCAGCGTCAGATGTTTGAGCTGGAAGGGTTGTAGCAGCGGATCAGTGGACATATCAGGTGCTTCCAGGAATGCCTAGAGTGTTGTTCGTCTTGACAATGTGGCACAAGTTAATCGTTCACTCAACCTGAATTGAATACAAAAAAAAGCGCCTTAAACGAAACCGTTTAAGACGCTTTTAAGTTGAAACGGCCAAGTCAAGCGGCGTTTCAGCTTTCGGTAGAAGCTTAGCCAGTTTGCTTGTTCAAAATGGCCAGTCCTTTGAGCAGGTTCAAAGCTTCGTACAACTGGTAGTCGTCATAAACCAGATTGTCTTCCTTCTCTTCTTCCTCTACCTCAGCTTCTTCATTCTCATCTACCGTTGTATTGCTCAAAGAGCCCCTCAGGTTGGATTCGGTAAGCGGTGTAAAGCCGCTGTCGCCATCTGGGCGTGTCCACTTGCCGGGCTTGGTAGCGATATCAGGTTCGATACCCAGTGCTTGTATAGATCGACCGTTTGGAGTGAAATAGCGCGATGTTGTCAGTTTGACTGCGCCACCAGCAGGTAAATCCTGAATGGTTTGTACAGAGCCCTTGCCAAAGGTTTTACTGCCGAGGACGATGGCACGTCCGTGATCCTGCATTGCACCTGCCACGATTTCGGATGCTGAAGCAGATCCGCCGTTAACCAGAACCACTAATGGAGCGCCTTCGAGTATGTCGCCATTGGTTGCATCGTAGCGTAATTTGGAATCGCTCTCACGGCCGTCTGTGTAGACAATCATGCCATCGTTGAGGAAGGCATCTGAGACGCCTACAGCGCCAGATAGGACGCCACCGGGGTTGTTGCGGAGATCTAGGACCATACCTTTCAAGCCGCCTGCTTCGGTCTTCATTTTTTTGATAGCCTTCAACAGATCAGCTGTGGTTTTTGTCTGGAAGTTGGAAATTCTCAAGTAACCGTAATCGTCATCCAGCATCCGATGCTTTACGCTGGTGGTTTTGATGATCGCACGTTCAATATCGATTTTTAACGGGGCGTCAGTACCTTCGCGAATAACGGTTAGTGCTAGTGTGCTACCCGGTTTGCCACGCATCAGTTTGACAGCGTCATTTAACGTCAGGCCTTTGACTGGAGTCTCATCCAGGCGAATAATGAGATCGCCAGGTAGCATGCCGGCGCGTGCCGCTGGTGTGTCATCGATAGGTGAGACAACTTTTACAAAGCCGTCTTCCATACTAACTTCAATCCCCAATCCTCCAAACTCACCGGTAGTGCCAATGCGCAGCTCGTTGAATTCTTCAGTATTTAGGTAGGCGGAGTGAGGGTCGAGTCCGTGCAGCATGCCACGTATGGCGTATTCGAGTAAATCGTCATCGGAGACCTCTTCGACATAGTCATTCTTGATGCGAGTAAAGACGTCGGTAAACGTGCGCATTTGTTCTAGGGGTAGTTCATTTGCACTACGAGCTCCCATGACATGTTGACCCAGGGTCAAAGATCCACCGACCACTGCGCCTAGCAGCACCAGTGAAACCGAGCGTTTAGATACCTTCATTGAAGTTTTACTCCGGATTTTCTTTTCTATACGACAAATACAAAATTGTCGTTTAATTGACGGATGAGAACTAAACTAGACTGAAATCAAGTCTAGCGGGTTACCAACGTTATATGACTATTTGCTGGCACTATAAAGACCTGAATTCGGAATTAACCAGATCTCTGGATCTTCAGCAATCGCATTGTGGCGAATTTCAAAATAAACGCCACTTGAGTTCTGACCACCAGAGTCTCCAACAGTTGCAATTGTTGCACCTGACTCTACCCAATCGCCTACTGGCATGGTGACTTCTCGATTACCCCCGTACAGGCTGGTGTAATTATCGCCATGATCGATGATCACTAAGTGGCCAAAGCCCTGCAGCCAGTTACTATAAATTATTTCTCCATCGGCGATGGCTCGGACCGAGATACCGGTGTCGGCTTCAATGAACATGCCACTCCAAGTTAGCTTGCCTACTGATTTGATGTCTCCAAATCGTGCGGTTAGTCGACCCTTTACGGGTGCTGGATACCTGCCTTTGCCAGCGATGAAGTAACCTGACTGCGAGCTTTGTAATGCCTTCAATTCTTCCATCAAAGACTGCAATCTTTCCTGGTCTGCATTCAGTTGCGCAACTGTGCGAGTTTTTTCATTCAACCCTGCCTCCACTTGGCCTATATCCCGCTGAGTAGCTTTGGCGCTGCTGGCAAAGTTGTCACGTTGGCCGGAAGCTTTTTTCTTTAGATAATTCAGCCAGTTGCGATCTTTCAAAGCTACCGCCATAGTTTCCTGAACACGAAGAAGCACAACAGCCTGCTCATGAATTGCTGCATTTTGGGCCGCCAGAACATATTCTGTGTAAACACCTAGGCGATCTGCAGTTGCTGGATCGTCATTTTGCAAAATGATTTTTAAGGATGTTTGCTTGCCAATCGATTGAGAATTGCGAAGCACTTCAGCCATTAGGGATTTGCGCGCATCGACGCCGTTCTGGGCATCTGCCAAGCGTGAATCGAGGGCATTCAAGCGTTTGCCGTAGCGGTCAATATCCTCATCCAATCCTTGTAGTCGCTGTTCGCGCTCTCCTGCTCGACTTTGCGCTTCATTCAGTGATTTAACCAGAGATATTTTCATCTCATTACTACGGGCAATTTCCTGATCAAGGGCGCGTAGTTGCTCCGAGGTATCGCGAATCTGTTGTTCGACATCGCTCAATGTTTTGACGCTTTGCGCATGAACGAAGCCTGCGCTGAAAAGCAGTGCCATCAAAGGCAAGTAAAGCGACAGCGAGCAGCGAGCATAGTGCATCATTTTCTACAGTCTGGTATTGGGATAATCAAACGGTGGTTTGCCGCGACGGGTTCGCATCCAGTTTAACGTTTTGAACACGTTAGGTTTAATCGCGATACTGATAAGTAGGTGTTGTTTGCCCGAAAATTCGGCCAGTGAGATGCCGATCAGGAGCACTACAAGTCCTGGTCCAGGGGTAACCATCAGGATTAATCCTAAAGCCACAAGTATGAGGCCAACGATGTTTCTGAAGGTCATGATTAGTATGCCAAACAATCCCCTTGGTCTTGAACCTAGCACTTTATGTTGCAAATAGTCGTTAGGCAGCGATGCTACAAACCACGGAGTTGCTGCCACGCTTACGACCAATAGTAAAATGGAAGCGCCAGCTGCCGCGGAAAAAAAGAACGTGTATTCACTTAACCAGCTCAGTAGTTGGTCCATTCCCTTGTTTTTACTAAAACGTGATCGATATACATATTACTTTATTCAGCTAATTTCCGTGGCCGTGTACGGATATATCACGACGCATTGCAGTGATGCCACCATTTCAGCGGTGCTCCTCGATAGTTGGCGGAATTATGACTCAGAGGCTTGAGTTCAATAGCTCTTAGAGGGTGTACCCCGTCTCGATTTAGCGTCTTAAAATCGGTTGTGTTTCACAAAATTTACTGAAATGTGGGGCTAACCTGCTGCAGTCAGCGTTGGCAGTGTGGGCATTTGGATGCTCATAACCCAGGCAGGGGCTTAACTACCCTTTGTGTCGGCCTTAGTATCAGGCTATAAAGTCTTAACGATGTTATGACTCCAACCCTAAGACCGACCATTATGAAGCCCGATCAGCACCTTCAGGAAATTAGAGAATCTGTCAAAGCCATCTGTGCATCTTATGGTGAGGATTACTGGCGCAAGTTAGATGCAAGTGGAGGCTATCCCACGGAGTTTGTCCGAGAGATCACTGACTCTGGTTTTCTTGGCTGCCTGATACCAGAAACCTACGGCGGGGCTGGGCTGGGGCTGGTTGAAGCCTGTGCCATTCTTGAAGAGATTTCTCGCTCGGGCGGCCATCCAGGGGCTGCTCATGCACAAATGTACGTGATGGGTTCTGTGCTGAAGCACGGTTCGACTGAACAGAAAGAGAAGTATCTACCTGCTATTGCTGAAGGCAAACTTCGTTTGCAGTCGTTCGGTGTTACTGAGCCAAGCACGGGAACTGACACTACCTCGTTGAAGACAACGGCAAAACGGGTAGGGGATACGTATCGGGTGAACGGCCAGAAAGTGTGGATCAGCCGGGTTCAGCATTCTGACCTGATGGTACTGCTGGCGCGTACAAAACCTATCGAAGAGCGCTCGTCTAAAACCGATGGGCTCTCCTGTTTCATTGTGGATTTACGCGGCGCTGAGGAGCGAGGTCTGACCATCCAGCCGATCGATGCAATGATCAACCATCACGCCTGTGAGCTATTCTTCGACGATTTTGAAATTCCGGCTGAAAACCTGTTGGGTGAGGAGCACAAGGGTTTTCGTGTGGTCATGGATGGCATGAATGCTGAACGTATTTTGATTGGCGCTGAGTGCATCGGAGACGCCCGTTACTTCATTGACAAAGCTACGAGCTATGCGAATTCTCGTGTGGTTTTTGATCGCCCTATAGGGCAGAACCAAGGAGTGGCGTTCCCGATTGCCAGTGCCTATGCGCAATCTGAAGCCGCAGCCTTGATGGTTGACAAGGCAGCAAAGTTGTTTGATGCCGGTGAAGCCTGTGGTGCAGAAGCTAACATGGCTAAAATGTTGGCTGCAGATGCATCTTGGAAAGCGGGTGATGTTTGTCTGCAAACTCATGGAGGCTTTGGCATCAGCCGCGAGTATCACATAGAGCGCAAACTGCGTGAGACGCGTCTCTATCAAATTGCCCCTATCTCTACCAATCTTATTCTGTCCTATCTGAGCGAACATGTCTTAGGTATGCCGAGGAGCTTCTAATGCAAGCACTTGAAGGCCTGTTAGTGGTGTCGATAGAGCAGGCAGTGGCAGCGCCGTTTTGCTCTGCGCGGCTAGTGCAAGCAGGTGCCAGGGTTATAAAGATTGAACGTGACGAAGGCGATTTCGCACGAGGCTATGATACGGCGGCCAAAGGCGAGAGTTCCTATTTTACGTGGCTGAATCAGGGTAAGGAATCTGTGTGTCTTGATTTCAAGAGCGACGAAGGTGCTGTTGTACTGTGGGCAATGCTTGAGAGAGCCGATGTGTTCATCCAGAATCTGTCACCGGGTGCAATGGCACGTGCCGGTTTTTCAACTGAGAAAATGTTGGCTATTAATCCTAGGCTGATTATCTGCAACGTATCAGGATATGGGGACGAGGGTGAGGCTGCTAAAAAGCGCGCCTACGATCTATTAGTACAAGCTGAAAGTGGTTTGATTTCTATTTCGGGTGCCCCGGACGCTCCTGGCCGCGTGGGTGTCTCGGTTTGTGATATCGGTGCCGGAATGACAGCATACGGTGCTGTTCTGGAAGCCTTGCACAGGCGTGAGCGCGCAGGCCATGGAGAATTGTTGTCCGTCTCATTATTTGATGTGACCGCTGACTGGATGACAGTGCCGTATCTACACGCTTTCTATGGGAAGGGTGCGCCCAAGCCGGTTGGTCTAAAGCACCCGTCCATTGCTCCATATGGGGCGTTTAGATGCTCTGATGATCGATTGATTTTGATTTCTATTCAAAACGAGCGTGAGTGGGAGCGTCTATGTAAAGAGGTTCTTCTTTCTGAAACTATTTTTCAGTGCGCCGCGTACGGAAACAATAATGTTCGTGTGACGAACCGTGACGAGCTGGAGCACGACATAACTGCCATTACCAGTACGATCACCTCAGTGGAGTTTCAGGGTCGCCTACAGCAAGCAAGCATCGCCTATGGTGCTGTCAATACGCCAGATGATCTTGCCTCTCACCCTGCCTTCCGTACGCAGACCAGCAGAACCGCGGAGGGCCAGGAGCTATTAACGCCTGCGCACCCTGTTAAACGAAATGACAGTGGAGATGAAAGCGAATTGAGAAGTCCCCGGCTAGGCGAGCATACCCGCAGTGTTCTTAATGAGTTCGCCAAACAAAAACAGGATTTCTAGTCACCGGAGAATAGGAATAAGAATCAGGTAACATTGTGACTTACGCATCACAAGGAATCCCATGGACGCTAATACGCCGGTTGCCATTAAACGAGAAGACTATCGTGCGTCTGAATGGTCAATCCCTCATACCGGTCTAGTGTTTGAGCTGGATCCTACAGCAACTCGTGTGACCAGTGAGCTTACGCTTGTTCATACCAACGAAGAAGAGGGAGGCCTGTGCGCCTTAACCTTGCAAGGCATTGATTGCGTGCTTGCGTCTGTCTCGGTGGACGGTATTTTTTTAGACGAGCATGCTTATAACGTCTCAGCTACAGAATTACAGCTAACGAATCTCCCACCAAGATGCGTCTTGAGCATTGTGACAGTGGTTAATCCGGATGCAAACAAAGCGCTTGAAGGTCTTTACCGATCTAGCGGAAATTTTTGTACACAGTGTGAAGCGGAAGGCTTTAGAAAAATCACCTATTACCTGGATCGACCGGATGTGTTGTCAGTATTTGATGTAGAGATCATTGCAGATGCAGCAGAATATCCTGTGCTGTTGTCCAACGGCAATCGTGTGTCCGAAGAAGACTTAGGGAATGGAATACAGTGCGTAAAATGGAATGATCCACATCCCAAGCCCAGTTACCTGTTTGCATTGGTCGCGGGTGATTTGGCTCACATTGAAGATCACTTTGTAACCGCTTCTGGGCGTGACGTATTGCTGCAGATTTATGTACAGCAGCACAACATTGAGCGCTGTGACTTTGCTATGCAATCGTTAATCGCATCCATGCGTTGGGATGAAGATGTTTACGGACTTGAGTACGATCTTGATTGTTTCATGATTGTTGCTGTCGACGACTTCAATATGGGGGCGATGGAGAACAAGGGGCTTAACGTTTTTAATTCCAGATTTGTTCTTGCCGATTCTGAAACTGCCACTGATAGTGATTATTTAGGCGTTGAGGCAGTTATTGCTCACGAATATTTTCACAACTGGACAGGAAATAGAATTACCTGCCGCGACTGGTTTCAACTGAGTTTGAAAGAAGGATTAACGGTATTCAGAGATCAGTGTTTTTCCAGTGATATGCATTCTGCCACAGTAAAACGAATTGAAGATGTAAGGCTGTTAAGAGCGCGACAGTTTCCTGAAGATGCTGGCCCCATGTCACACCCAATTCGCCCTGACAGTTACATTGAAATTAACAACTTCTATACGCTGACAGTTTATGAAAAAGGCGCTGAAGTTATCCGGATGTTGCATACCCTACTTGGTGCCGAACAATGGCGTAAAGGTATGGATGAATACGTTTTGCGCCACGACGGCTCTGCCACAACCTGTGATGCCTTCATTGATGCTATGCAGTCTGTGACAAAGCTGAATCTTGAGCAATTCAGGCTTTGGTACAGCACCGCGGGTACGCCAACGCTT
Source organism: Halioglobus sp. (assembly GCA_047629055.1). GTDB lineage: Bacteria > Pseudomonadota > Gammaproteobacteria > Granulosicoccales > Granulosicoccaceae > Granulosicoccus. The sequence continues at coordinate 1,973 of JBLHWG010000027.1, read as the reverse complement.
GCAGTTACGGAAAACTACGATGCTCAAAACAGATCTTACTCATTAACAGTTCGGCAATCATGCCCAGACACTCCCGGGCAAACCGCAAAGGCTGCATTGCATATCCCGTTAGTATTGGGTCTGCTGGATTCAGCAGGAAACGACTTGCCCATACAAGGTCGCTCTACGGAACATGGCGTCATTTTGGACGTTACAGATCACGAGCAAACTTTTCATTTTCAAAACATAACGCAGCCGCCTGTTGCTTCGTTACTAAGAGGGTTTTCAGCTCCGGTAAAGTTAGATCATGATGTTTCAGATGACACTTTGTCATTTCTGATTGCCCATGACTCAGACTCATTTAATCGTTGGGAAGCTGGCCAGCGTTTGGCGCAGCGGGTCATTATCAAGGTTATGAATGGTGAGAGCGAGACAACAGCTGCGATTGGGTTATCCCAAGCCTTGAATGCATTGTTGAGAGACGACCAACTGGACTCAGCCTTCAAAGCTGAAGCGTTGAGCTTGCCGACTATCGATACTGTGGCTGAAGCCATTGATGGGGTGAGCTATTCAGCTTTGATTCGTGCCATCGATTCTGTGTCTGAGTATCTTGCTGAGGAATTATTCGATCAATTATCCGCATTGGTAAACAGTGGAAGGCGTACAGATTTGCCGTTACTGGATTCTAAGGCCATGGGGTTACGCAGCCTGGCAAACACAGCGCTGATTATTCTGAGCTTTCTACCTGCTCCGCGATGGGAATCCTTTGCGGTTGATCAGTATGAGTATTCATCCAACATGACTGATCGACTGGCCGCATTTGCTTGTCTATGTCATACCACTGGCACGGCGCGAGAATCGGCTGTTAATGATTTCTATCAATCAGCGAAAAGTAATCGATTAGTGCTGGATAAATGGTTTGCGGTACAAGCCATGTCTCGTAGATCGACTATCATCGATGATGTTTCGGCATTGCTTGACCACCCCAATTTCGATGTTAGCAACCCAAATCGATTGAGATCGGTTGTCGGAAGCTTTGCAATGAACAATCCTCGCGGCTTTCATTATGCTGATGGTGCTGGGTATCGCTTGCTAGCTGATCAGGTGATAGCTTTGGACAAATTCAACCCTCAGGTTGCGGCTCGAATGGTTAGTCCATTAGGGCGTTGGAAGCGTCTCGAGGTTGAATCGGGGCGCCTCATGAAATCGGAGCTAAAGCGCATACTTGATTCAGGGACACTTTCTCCGGACGTCTACGAGCTAGTCAGCAAGAGTTTAAGTTGAGGCTTAACTGCGTGTTTTTTGTTTTCTGGCAAACTTAAAAATTAAGAACAGATAGGCAACAGTGTCATGAAACACTACGCATTGGTGAGGTGAAACTAATTGTGAACAAGCGTAGCAACCTAAGTCGCGTTGTTAGCATTATGCATAGCTCATGCTATTTTCTTTTCAATCACAAAATTCCTGCATTTTTTGCAGGATATGAGAAGAGGAGTCGCATTTATGTCAGATCGTCAACAAGGCACCGTAAAGTGGTTTGATAACGCGAAAGGCTACGGTTTTATTATCAGCCCTCAAGGGGATGACGTATTCGTACACTATCGTGTTATTGAAGGCGAAGGTTATCGTTCACTTAGTGAAGGGCAACAAGTAGAGTTTGTTGCTAGCCAGGGTGACAAAGGGTGGCAAGCATCTGAGGTTTCACCCGTAGCCTGATCAGGATCATCCTAAGTAACAGGTTCTCAGTATTTGTGTTGTCATGAGGGCGGCTCCGCTGCGTAACGATATGAAATCTAGCTGGACCTCTGGCACCGTTTTTGATTGAATGCAGGTCAGGTATTGCTCGTTGTCGAGCTGCTGTCAGGCTCGCCAGCTAACATGTCCCAAAAATCAAACGAATCGCAGTCAACAGTTAATCAGTTTCAACTGTTGAGGCAAAGAAGATTTGCGCCATTTTTCCTGACGCAGCTACTCGGTGCGTTCAACGATAACGT
>JBLHWG010000026.1:0-26975 GCA_047629055.1 Halioglobus sp. | reverse complement strand
CGGGCTCCCTTAATGACGGACTATTGACACTGTTTAGTAGTGTGTTTGATTACCTTATTAACCTACCGTCAATGATGTTCCAAGTATGGATGAAAGACGGTACTGCAGTTGGCGATAACCTACAGGCCTGGCAGGGTGAATGGTCGATGTACCATTGGGCATGTTGGTGGTTAGCATTTGCCCCTTTCATCGGTATTTTCTTAGCCAAAATATCCCGAGGTAGAACGATTCGGCAGTATGTTTTTGCAACCGTAATTCTCCCAACGCTTCTTACCATGATTTGGATGTCTTGGGCGGGCGGAAATGCCATTGAATTAGAGCTTAGCGGCGTTGCAAATGGCGAATTGATCAGTGCAGATATAGGTATTAAAATCTTTACCTTAGTCCAACTGATGTTCGAATCCCTGGGTGCCTGGATAGTATCAATGACACTACTTTTTTTGTTGATTACCTACCTCGTAACAACTATTGACAGTGCGATAATGGTATCTACCTCAGTGCTGCGCAAGGAGCATGACGGAACAAGCACTAGCGGTTCAATTTTGGCATGGTCAGTAATCTTGACCGTTGCAATGACTGTACTCATCCTTGTCGATGGATTTTCATCCATTCGAAGTGCCGTAGCAGCAGCATCTGCCCCCATATCTATTCTGATCGCTGCGCTATGTCTATCGCTCACCATCGCAATTTATAATGACACGGATTAAAACTCGGCCCATTTTTCTACTGTACAGAGTGCCTAAAAAGTTATCGTATCCTACGACTATTTGGCAACCCATCTCATAGCCCTACCCGCTGTTCGTTTAATTTTGGCGGCTGTCCGATCTGTAGCACTAGAAGGCAAATAGTTTACTGTAAAGTTGTCGGCAACGCGTTGAAAGCGCATGGGAATGAAACGGTCTAAGCGCAAACGCAGCCATACCTTGAATCGTGTTATTCCGCCCTGCCAATCAGCCATACCAAGATAAAGCTTGATGACTCAATGCAATTCAATCACTGTTGTCTTTCCAGAGCATCAATTGCGTATCGTGTCCCGAAAAGTTCATGTTCGGTACTAAAATAAATTGAGAAAAACCAGTGCAGCTTTATTATATCGGTGACCCGTTGGTAGAGTGTCATCTGTTGGAGCCTGATGATCAGCTTAAATTGGGCATTTATTATTTCTGGCATATCTACGTTGCTCCCGGCCCAGTAAACCTCGCTGTTATTCCTGATAACGCTATTGATCTTGTGATGTCTCCGGATGTGGCGGATTTCTCTACGTTGTATTTTCCGGTTGTAGAAAAGTTCAGCATCCCACTGGAAGGCCCAGTGCGTTACATTGGCGTTTGCTTTCAATTGGATCAGTTGTCGCATTTCTTTGATGTTCCCACAGCGAGTTACCGTCGGTTGCTGATGGGGCTAACATGACCAAGACTCTCGGTATTAGTTCGTTGGTAAACAGACTGTAAGGTCTTCGCGATCTTGACCAAATAAAATTTGTTCTAAATTCGGCTTTTTGTGATCGTATCAGTGAAAGCCGTACCCGTAAGGGCAAAGCTGCTCCACTCCGCGTAGCGCAATGCATTGAAGCCAACCAGCAAACACTGGGTGATGATGGTGTATCCGGCAATAGCGGCTCGATTTGGTCTAAGCGACCAGCAGTTTCGTAGCATCCTGACAACTATGTTCGGTTTTGGCCCTAAGAAAGTACAGCGAATTGTGCGCCTGCAACTGGCGCTCAGGGACTTGATGCAGTCCAAGGCTAGCGGAACACTAGATGGTTATTACGATGGTGCTCACCGCATATGTGAACTTCGATCACTGACCGGCATGACACCTGGAGATATCCGCCGTATGGCCGAAATTTACAATTAATTGGACTAGAGCATCGATATTGTTGGTACCTCATTCGCACAGCCGAGGACATACAATGATTGCTTTCAACACGTTGTTTCCACTGTACGTTACTGATAATCTGGAAGCACAAATAGCATTTTACACTGCCGTATTTGGTTTTGAAGCGGTGTTTTTCGACACCGAATTCTATCTGCACCTGCAACACTCAGGCAATGGGACTCAAATAGGATTTCTATTACCCGCTCATGCCTGTCAACCTGAATTCCTGCATGCCAAGGCGCTGTTTGAAGAGCAGGTTATTTCGTCCGACGTCGGTGATGCCAAAGCTGCACTGGCAGCACCACAGCGTTCTGAACTCGACATCTTTTTCCCATACACCAAAAAACCGTGGGGGCAAAATCACTTTATGCTGCACGACCCTTCCGATTTTATATTGGATATTGTTGAGAATGCCAATTAAGTTCATCACTTTATCGTACAAGAACTCCTAGAGAATTCCGACGAGATTGTTGACGAAAGCATGCTGACATATTCCTTATAACCCACTGGTTTGAACACTTTACTTTTGGTGACGTGTTCAACTCTAAATACCCGTGATTTTCAGTAAAGCAGGCTCTCGCTTCAACTATCTCTGATCACTGACTCCAAGATATCCAGACCCTCATCAATCAGTTTGAATGGCGCTGTTAACGGTACCAATATCCGAATTACATTTCGGTCTGGACCGGCACCTAGGAGAATTAGGCCTTTTGTAAGTGCGTGAGAAATGATGGCACTAGCTCGATCACCATCAGGCTCTCGGCTATGTCGATCCTTAACTATTTCTATCGCGTTCATAGCACCTAAACTACGGGCGTCACCTACGCAAGTTAGCTCGTGACTCTGAACAAAGTTGTTAAAACGGGCACCAATACGTTTTCCAATTTCAACACCGCGTTCTAGCAGCTTTTCCGCATCGATAGCATCGAGTACCGCCAGCGCAGCAGCACAGCCCAGTGGATTACCTCCAAAAGTACCGCCAAGCCCTCCGGGCGGAACTGAATCTATGATATCCGCACGCCCAACAACTCCAGAGAGTGGAAGACCACCACCGATACTCTTTCCTATGCAGGTCAAATCTGGGGCAACATCGAAATGTTCGCAGGCAAACATCTTACCGGTACGTCCACAGCCAGTCTGGATTTCATCAGCGATTAATACAATATTATGTAGATCACAAAAATCGCGTAACCACTGTAAAAATTTTCCCTGAACAATGTTATAGCCGCCCTCGCCCTGTACAGGCTCGAAGATTACCGCACCGATTGAATCCGGATCTGCATCGGTTTTCAGCAACATTTCAATTGCAGCGATCGCTTGCTCATGGCTCACACCATGGTAAGCATCAGGAAACGGTACGCGGTAAATTTCTGTCGGAAACGGACGAAATCCTTCCTTAAATGGTGACATTCTCGAACTTAGCCCCATGCCCATATAGGATCGTCCATGGTAGCCGTTGGTAAACGTAATGATCGCTGGTTTGCGCGTGTAGTGACGTGCAATTTTAATAGCATTTTCCACAGCTTCTCCACCGCTGGAGAAGAACATGCTTTTTTTTTCAAAGTCACCTGGCGCTAATGCGTTAATACGTTCAGCTAAGGATATATAACTTTCATACGGGACAATTTGAAAACAGGTATGGGTCAGTTTTTTGAGCTGCATTTCAATCGCAGTGACAACTAGGGGATGACGATGACCAATGTTCTGACAACCGATACCCCCACAAAAATCGATATAACGATTACCTTCAACATCCCAAACTTCGGCATTTTCTGCACGCTCTGCAGTGAATGTGGATGTAAACGCAATAGCGCGCGCAACAGCTTTCGCACGACGCTGATCAAAGTCACTGTTAGTACTCATCAATTTTACGCATCTCCTTGGGCAGATGCGCCTACTGATGCAATCGCGGTCATGTTTACGATTCGTCGTACTGATGCTGAGGAAGACAATATATGCACAGGCTTTGCTGCACCCAAGAGTATCCCACCGATAGTTACACTCTCACTGACAACTCGCAGTGCGTTGTATGTGATGTTGGCAGCATCGACGTTGGGCATAATCAGCAGATTAGCATTCGAGGTCAACGTGGAATCTGGAAACTCTTCCTCTCGAATCGATGTAGACAATGCCTGGTCGGCGCGCATCTCGCCATCGACTTCTAGATCGGGATTTCGTAACCTGATCAATTCGAGCGCGTTACGCATCTTCTGTGCTGAAGGCAAGTCTGCACTGCCAAAGCCGGATTGTGATAACAGGGCAATATGGGGTTTGAGTCCAAAACGACTCACTTCCTCTGCCGCCAGTAAGGTGATCTCAGCAATCTGCTCAGCATTCGGATTATCGTTGACGTGGCTATCACAGATAAAAAGCTGCCTACCAGTCAGCACGATCATCTGTAATTCAGCAAATGTCTTAACGCCATGCTGAGTACCGATAACCTTGCGCACGTAATTCAAATGGTCAGAAAAATGCCCTGATGTTCCGCACAGCATGGCGTCAGCGTCACCTCGATGAATCAGCATACAACCGATCAAGGTCGGTCGCGTACGAATCTCCTCCTTCGCTAGTTCCTGCGATACGCCACTGCGTTTACATAACTGATGATACTCACTCCAGACTTCTCGATAACGTGGATCATCCAGAACATTGACGCATTCATAATTTTCACCTTCCTTAAGTCGTAATCCGTGGCGCTCTATACGCGAGGCGATTACATCAGCCCTGCCAATCAGCAAGGGTCTCGCGATACCCTCGTCCACTGCTACCTGTGCAGCACGCAACACTCGCTCGTCCTCGCCCTCAGCATATATAACCCGCTTAGGTGATTGCTTCGCAGATCGAAAAACCGGCTGCATAGGCGAGCTGGATTGATACACGAATTGCTGCAAACGATCACGATAAGCATCCATGTCGATTATCGGTTTGTTTGCCACTCCAGTTTGCATGGCAGCCAAGGCAACCGCCGGGGCTATACTGGTGATCAAACGTGGATCGAAAGCACGTGGAATCAAGTAGTCTGTTCCAAAAGGCGGCGTGGGTTCGCCGTAAGCCTGTGCGACAATTTCTGATGTTTCAGCCTGTGCCAAAGCAGCCAATGCATGAACCGCTGCCACTTTCATGGTTTCGTTGATCTCCGTGGCGCCAACATCCAGCGCACCTCGAAAAATGAATGGAAAGCATAAGGAATTATTGACCTGATTCGGGTAATCAGAGCGACCTGTACCAATGATGCAATCGGGACGAACCTCTTTGGCAAGTTCCGGACGGATTTCAGGTTCTGGGTTAGCCATAGCCAGTACTAACGGTTTGTCGGCCATCAGCTTAAGCATATCGGCTGTAAGTGCACCACCCTTGGACAAACCCAAGAAGATATCGGCATCAGCGATGGCATCTGCCAATGTGCGCAACTCGGTATTCCGAGCGTAGCCGCGCTTGCTTTCGTCCACGTTATCGCGTCCAGAATACACAACGCCACGAGAGTCACACAACACCACATTATCCCGGTTCAGCCCAAGGCTTATCAACAGATCCAGACATGCAAGCGAGGCCGAGCCCGCACCTGAAGCCACCAGCTTTGCACTGTCAATTTTTTTCCCTACGAGTATAAGCCCATTGATAATGGCCGCAGCGGTGACAATTGCTGTTCCGTGCTGATCATCATGGAATACCGGAATACTCATACGTTCACGCAGTGCACGCTCGATATGGAAACAATCAGGTGCCTTTATATCCTCGAGATTGATACCACCAAAGGTCGGTTCCAGTGCGGCGACCACCTCAATGAATTTATCCGGATCTGTTTCGGAAATTTCAATGTCGAATACATCTATACCGGCAAACTTTTTGAACAGACAGGCTTTACCTTCCATCACCGGTTTACTGGCTAATGCACCGATATTGCCCAGACCCAGAACCGCCGTGCCGTTGGTAATCACAGCAACCAAGTTGGCGCGTGAGGTCAGTTCCGCTGCTTGCAGTGGATCCTCCTGTATAGCGGCACAGGCATAAGCGACTCCAGGCGAGTAGGCCAGAGACAGGTCGTGCTGACTGGCAAGAGCTTTGGTCGGAGCGAGCGCAATTTTCCCAGGGGTCGGATTGCGATGGTAATCAAGTGCAGCTTCACGTATATGTTCTTCACTCATCCTACCTATCTCAGTTGGAATTAGGTTTGTAGTATTCAAACAAGCAACTCACTTTCACACGTCTTCGGTCACTATAAGAGCGCTACTTGTGCAAACTCTGCATCCATGCTCTCAAAACCACCATAAACCTACATCTTTTAGGGTGCAATACGTAATGTGGCTACAATTGGCTGATTTACTCAACGAGTAATTTAACTGTATGCAAGGGGCATGGCTTTTCATTTGAGAAAGCCCGAAAAACTACGAATTAGAAAACCAAAACCGTCTTGATGTTTTTTTTGGAAGCACTACAGTACCGGAGAGCAACTCCGTGTCACCAGTGGCAGACTCTACATCTTGGGCTACCATAAACCACGAGCCAGTGCGTGACAATGGAAGTGACTACATATTTACATAATGGGCAATAGCGTAACGGAGTTCGCTCATGCACAATAGAAAAATCGCCCTACTCGCCGAGGCCAGCAGCATAGCGTAACCCACCCAACAGATGGGCACGAAAATCCGGTTCAGAGTAACTGTCATTGGAGTGGCCACCGCCGGTATACCACGATCGACCTCCATCATAGTCGTGGTACCACGCACTAGGATGGTCATCACCCATTGTGCCCCCTGAGTAGGAGCCTTCGTCGAGTCTAAGCAGCACATTCACCTGTGCTCGAGGATTAGTGCGGTAGTCATACCACTCGTCAATGCGTGTCCAAGTTGACCTCAAGTGAGCAGTTGATGGGTGTGAGCTGTCCTCAACAAACTGGATGGCTGATTGCACCACGGGGTGATTATCGAAATAGGCACCGACAAGAGCGCCATACCAAGGCCATTCATACTCGGTAAAACTCGCCGCATGGATACCCGCGTAACCACCTCCAGAACGGATGTATCGTTCGAACGCAGCTTGCTCGTCAGCGTTCAGAACATCACCCGAAGTCATGACCCAGACCACGGCATCGTAGTTGGCAAGGTTCGCATCGGTAAATACCCCCAAAGAGTCATCAGCGCGGTCCGTTTGTAGACTGGCGGACGCCACCAACTCTTCGAGCGCTCCTAGCGCAATTTCAATTGAGCTGTGCCGGAAATCGCGAGTTTCACTGAAGAGCAATACTCGTGCAGATTCCGGGGCTTCCGTTCCCGGGAACGAATCGTTGATGTTGCTTACACCATCGCTATCATTGTCCCACCGATCGGTGTTGAACTGATCGGCTGTAATGGTATAAGCCTCAAAATCGCTTGTTCCTGTTATAAAATCTTGCTCAAAACTAGCTAACGTAACATCGCCAATACCGTCATAGAATGTAACGACTAAGAGGTGTTCTGTATTAGTTGGAAAATCCTCAGAGACTGACCAGAATTCATCACCAACCCACTGTGCCCTGATATCTCTATCACCCCAAACTAATCGAACTTGGAGGGAATCCGATACGTATGCAGGGACTGTGATATCAAAACCAACCACTGTTGAATTTTGCACTAAAGGATCTGGCACTACGCCATCATCTGTAATTACATTTTGAGAATCACTGGGGCTTGAGCTAGAACAGCCAGACATAAGCATTACACTGATGAACAGCATTATTGCAAGCCGAATGGATGTGGAGATGGATAAGCTCATAATGTGTCCTAGGTAGTCCATAAAACTGGGGGGGGCAAACAAGTTTAGTACTACCGTGCACACCAGTATATGAGTGAATAGGAGAGCTGACTTACCAGCATTAAAACAATTGTTTCTGTACTAATACCCTGCTTAAGAATCTTCTTCCGATTTCTCCAAAACATCGCTTGCTTCCGCCATCTGTTGATTGAATCCTGATGTTAACAAGATTTTGCACTGAGGCAGGTTGCTCTGAATCCATTGCGCTACGTCAAATCCTGACAGGCCGCCGTCCATCACAATATCTGACAAAAATCAGATCAAAAGCTGCATCTGCTTTGAGTATTTTAATAGCCTGGGGTCCGTTGCTCGCCTGCACGGTCTCATGGCCTAACATATGTAATCGCTCAACCGTGAGCTTTCGGCCCATGACGTTATCCTCAACTACCAGAATTCGGCTTACCCCTTTAGTAAGTTGAACAATAACCGGTTTATCGTCAGCCGTGTTCAGTACATTTTCCAAGTACCTAGGTAAATAGACGTCACTGACCGTACCCCGATCGAGCTCTGAATATACATGCACATCAACACCGAATTGCTGTGCAAATCCATAGATGGATGCAAGCCCTAGACCTGTGGCCTTGTTCACGTCCTTGGTCGTAAAAAATGGCTCGAAAACTCGGGCTTTCACCTCGTCACTCATGCCGCTGCCAGTATCTGATACTGACAGTTATATATATTCCCCTGGGATTATCCCGAACGCTACTTCAGCATCATCCGTTGTAAAGCTAGTATTTTTTGTTTCAATGGTAATGGTTCCACCTTTGGCCATGGCGTCGCGGCCATTGATGACCAGGTTCACTACGGTGTTCTCAATTTCGCTTGAGTCCGCCCGAGTACTCCATAGTTCATTAGACAATATCGGAGATAGCGTGATGTGTTCGCCAATCGTTGAACGTAAGAGTTCTATCGCTGAGAGAACGTGTTCATTAGCATTAAATACCTTGGCCTCCATTTGCCCCTGTTTAGCGAAACTCTGCAGCCTGCTAGTCAAGCGTGCGCCCATATGGGCAGCACGGTCGGCTTTGTTGAGATAATCACGAAGATCTTCATCGGTGATATCCATAGACAGGAATTCCAGATTTCCGATAATGACACTCAGAAGATTGGGAAAATCGTGTGCGATGCCTCCTGCGAGCTGGCCGATCGCTTGGATTTTTTGTGATCGTTGTAATCTCTCCTCAGTCGCAAGTTTTGAGGTCACATCCCGATTTATACCGATATAGCGGGTCAGCTTCCCCGTCGCACTGTGAACGGGCGATAGCGATAGCTCGTTCATGAATTGTGTTCCATCTTTGCGTATGTATTTCAACACCACTTGCACCGACTCGCCTTTGGCCTGCGCTGCTTTAATTTCAAGATGCTGCAGCTGTTGTTGGTTGTTTTTCTGTAATATCCCGACACCATATCCGATTAACTCATCGACCGCGTACCCGGTTATCTTACAAAGTGTTTGGTTCACGTAAACCAATGGATAACTCTCTCTGGCCGCATCGATAATGGTGACGCTATGTATTGCAACAAAATTTGAAAGCTGTGTGCATCGGACACGTAGATCTCGTTGGCAGAATCTTCGACAATTTGCGCCAGTCGATTGCGGCTTGCACGTGCTTGTTCGCGCTCTTGTGTTGTTTCAGATAATCGTTTGGATCGATCCTTTGCAAGGAATCGATCGGATACATTCTGGAGGACGCTGACAAATCTCATGGCCTTACCCGCCAAATCCTTGACAGGCAACACCGTAATATCGACCCAGAACTCAATGCCATCCTTGCGACAGTTTTTTATGGTGACCGTGCAAGATTTGTGTTCGACGATAGCATTGCACAGTTGTGTCACGCCGTCGGGATCAGTGTCCAGTCCTTGCAAAAACCGACAATTCTTACCCACGACCTCCGCTTTAGAGTAGCCAGTCATTAACTCGATCGCAGGGTTGTCGCTCCTGAAATAGTTCGATGACGGCGGTGGTCAACTGATCAAGGCCATCCCTTTGCGCAGCAGACAACCGGCGAGGTTTGTCGTCGATGACACACAAAGTACCTAACGCAAAACCATCGTGTGTCACTATCGCTTTGCCAGCATAAAAACGAATGTTTGGTTCACTAGTCACTAAGGGATTGTCTTTATATCGCTCGTCAAAGGCTGCATCCTCCACTTCCATGAGCTCGTTGGGTTCCAGAATGGCGTGGGTACAAAAAGCAAGATCGCGGAAGGTCTCTCTCACCGGCATGCCAATACAGGACTTGAACCATTGCCGTGTGGGATCTATAAGGCTGATCAGGGCAATAGGTGTTTCACACAAATTGCTGCAGCTTGAGTAATGCTGTCCAATAACGCATCGGAGGGCGTATCGAGAATGCCATAGCGTTATAAAGCGGCGATTCGAGCTGCCTCGTTTGAAGGTAATGGCGCTTTTTTCATAGAACCCCTTTACCGGCGATCAGTGTGGATGCTCTTGTCGACGTGGTGTAGGTTAACCGTTAACCAACCGCTGGATGAGAAACATATATCAGTTGCAGTGACCACCACACTTGATTTGGTCCGTGCAGCCTAACGGACTTGATGGCGATTTATGCACTATATGTCGAACACGACACCTATCGTTGAAATGTAACCGTAGCGTGAACATGCATATATGAGGGTAACTCCACAGGATCAGTGCTTTCGCTCGGCATAAAAAGTGCGATACCGGTGAAGTACCAGCGGATAGCTTCACCACCTTTGTCAAAACCATGAATCCAAAACAACTACAAGTTACTGCTGACAATGAATCCTTAGCTCAGCGCATTGAATCTTCCCACACACTAGAGCAAGCTCTGAGCACACACGCGGAACCACCCACACGTGCGCTGATAGAACTGACTAACGGATGTAATCACGCCTGCATATTCTGCAAGAATAGCAATCAAAGCCGACGGGTTAACTATCTGCCTATCGACACCTATAAAAACTTTATAGTGCAGGCTGTTGACCTTGGTTTACAAGAAGTTGGACTGTATTCCACCGGCGAGCCATTCATGAGCAAGCAACTGCCTGAATATATAAAAATAGCTAAATCTGCAGGTGTCAAACGCGTCTATTTAACGAGTAACGGTGCAATGGCCAAGCTTGATAAAGTTAAGGCTTGCTACAAGGCCGGTCTAGACAGCATAAAATTCTCCATCAACGCCTCCAACGCGGTCGACTATAAACTTGTTCACGGATTTGATGATTTTGATGCTGTTGTCAAAAACGCCACTGACATAAATAATTGGAGATTGGCAACCGGCATTGAACTGGAGATGCTCTGTTCTTGCGTTTCAATTCCGGCAGTAGGAGATATTGAGCAAGAGCACCGTGCAGTTTTTACCGACCTGTTCGACGACCTATTCTATGTTACTTCCGGCAGTCAGGGTGGCCAGGCGTTCGAGTTGATTGAAGAGTTGGGAGTATCGCCACACGGTGTTTTCGGCAACATCAACCAGCCCAATGATGAGGCTTCAGTAAAGCCCTGCTACATGGTTTGGAATCGATATCATTTAACGGCAGAGGGCTATCTCAGTGCATGCTGTGTTGACTATGAATTGGATCTGGTCATTGCCAATCTCAATGAACAGACACTTTCTGAAGGTTGGAACAACGAAACCGCAAAGCAACTACGCTCCGCACATCTCAACAACAACTTAGAAGGTTTGTTGTGTCATCAATGCATGCTAAATAAGAAACTACCGTACAAACCTATTTCTGAGGTGCCTAAAACTCTTAAGCCAACTACCCTACGGGACAAGGAACAAATCAAGCTTAAGGATCGAGTAGTCTACACATTGAAATTACGATGACATTGCAATAATTTCCATATTCATTCAAGATTTCAGAAATGAGTCATAATCCTTACAATAATTTGCCAGAAGAGCGCTTTTGGTCAAGCGGTGTTAAAACTCCCGTAAGCGCTCAAGCTATGCTGGCAATTGACCCGTTGCTAAATGCTATTGTGGAACACGATTCGGTCGTCTCAGGCGGATCTTGCTTTGCACAATATATAGGGCAAGAACTTAGCTCCAGAAACTTCGACTATCTTTGTTCTAATTTATCGGGTAAGCGTGTCGAGAGCTTCGGTCTGGGGAATATCTATACGATAACGCAATTGAAGCAGTAGTTAGAATTTTCCCTGGGGTATCGAGCTTGGAGTGATGAATGTTTCTTTGAGAAAGCGAGCCTATGGTATGACTTGCTGTTACCTCATCGAGATGCAATGTCTTCTAAAATGGATCTGATCGAGCATCGCATTGCTATAAAAGAAGAAATTCTGAGTTACCTGAAAACCGCTGACGTTTTTATTTTTACGATCGGCTTGACAGAAACATGGAGGAATCTGAATGGTGATATTTTCCCAGCCTGCCCAGGCACATTGATTGGAAAATTCGATGAGTCCAAGCATTTTTTTCACAACTGCAAATCACTTTAATACGATTGCGCTAACTGAAAAAATATTGCCAACTACTTTGAAAAAAATTACTTGGGTCAGATCCAGATTCTTCGCGAACTAACGAAGTATGGAAAAGTCTGGATGGTTGAAGACCCGCATTTCCATGCGTTTTTAGCAGACAAAGATGATTCACAAATTGTAAGAGACAAAAATTTCCATCAGTATTGTAGTCATATACGAAAGATTGCTAACAACCTTGGTATCGAGTATCTAAATCCATGTGATGCCGCGTTGCAGAATCTATTTAAAGATTCCAAAGGTCTTAGAGACATCATTCACCCACATGGGTTCCTCGGAACGGAGACGTATTACGAGTATTGCGCCGCTGTAGTGAATGCGTCCATCGGCAATAGTCTTGCCGTAACAGCAAGTGCAGCCTAGCTGCGCGTGCGAAGTAAGTACTCCAAAAAATTTACTCCTGATCTTTGTATCGAGCACCGGCATAAAACGCAACACCAACGGCTAACGTCACCAATGCTGCTTGGGGTTCTGCAAACGCTGTGAAAAATGACAGAATGAGAAACATACAGCTACCGGCAACCAGAAGGTTTTCCAGAGACTCCGCAAACAATGATTTAAACATTGATTTCATCTGATTCATGCTCGTATCCTCAAAGTAGTTAGCCGACGTGCAATCTAGGAGCCTGCGCGGCAGACTCTGAGCCGTCTATATCCCTCAATCATACACAACCCATTTAACTAAAGCGGGCTATTGAATATCGCCTCCTATTTATTTTTTCCAATCAGCTAAAGTAAGTAAGTACCTCTACAAGCTTGCCGCAAATGTGCGCTACACCGTTCTGGCATGCCCCTGTTCTGCCATTCGAATCAAGCCCGCTAGGTGAGTATTTAACGGCGCTGCAACACCGTGTGCGTTGGCATATTTCACAATCGCACCATTGAGTGCGTCGACCTCCGTACGCTTCCCCGCTAACAGGTCCTGCAACATGGAAGGCATGTGTTCACCATGATACCTGCAGGAAAATTCAATCGTTGCAAACACAGCCTCAAGGTCAACGGTAATCCCCATGGCTTCTGCCACGCTTGCAACCTCTTTGGCGACGTCCTGAACCAGTGTCTTGGCCATTTCAGAGGCTTCCACTAATCCCGGCGTTCCATGCGTCAATGCACAAACGGCATTCATACCTGCGTTAAAGGCAACTTTCTGCCACACACGATTCTTGATATCTGGATCATGGCGAACATCCAGACCAGAATCGGCAAATAGTGTTTCAATGCGCTCAGCTATCGCGGGGCGAGATTGCTGAGCGTGTCCAAACCAGCTGGTGCCTGTCCCCTTGCTCTCTATAATTCCTGGAGAAACGCGATCCACAGGCAACATGGTCATGCCTATCCAGGTATTTTCCAAGCCAACATGGCGAGCAATGATTTCCTCATTGCCAAGACCATTCTGCAATGACAAAACCGCTGTATCAGGCTTCAACGCATGGCTGATACTTCCCAGTGCGACATCTAGCTGGAATGTCTTGGTAAGCACGATAACCAAGTCAATAACCTGACTGATCTGAGCAGGCGCGCTAATGGGCACTTGAACTATCGCTTCGCCACCAGCATGACGCAGGGCCAGTCCATCTCGCTGAACCGCTTCCCGGTGGTCACGATTAGTGGTCAGTAGCTCGACGTCCCGCCCGTTAAGCGCTAGATGGCCTCCAAACCAGGACCCCATGGCCCCTGCTCCCAGAATCGCAATACGCATTATCTACCTCACTTCTGTTAACGGTTCCTTAGCTCAGAATCATACCTTGTGGAGTAACAAGCCCTCAGAATGTTATTCTGTGGCCAACTGATTCTCTGTGGTGACGGATCCATGATCGATTCTCAAGAGCGTTACAGCGCAAAGCCTGAACACATCACGGTTAACGAATGGGAAACCCGTGTGGACTTGGCAGCAGCCTATCGCATTGTTCACTATC
Source organism: Halioglobus sp. (assembly GCA_047629055.1). Classification (GTDB taxonomy): domain Bacteria; phylum Pseudomonadota; class Gammaproteobacteria; order Granulosicoccales; family Granulosicoccaceae; genus Granulosicoccus. The sequence continues at coordinate 12,908 of JBLHWG010000026.1, read as the reverse complement.
ACGGCTGGACTTCCCAGGTGTACAACCACATCACGGCCCGTATCCCGGACACGGAGCACTTGCTCATCAATCCTTTCGGGCACGCATACGATGAGATAACCCCCTCTAACCTGGTAAAGATCGACATCGACGGTAACAAAGTGGGTGATAGCCCACACCCTGTCAATATCGCTGGGTACACTATCCATTCTGCCATACATGCAGCCAGACCAGACTTACAGTGTATCGCTCACACGCACTCTCAAAATGCCACGGCTATTTGTTGTCTTGAAGAAGGTTTTATCCCTCTGACTCAAATGGGCTGCATGTTTCACGAGCGCATTGCGGTTCACGAATTTGAGGGCATTGCACTGGACCTGACAGAGCGTCGCAGACTGGTGGAAGACCTCGGTGAAAGCAACCACACTATGTTGCTCTACAACCACGGACTCATTGTCAGTGGACCGAGCATTGCACACGCCATTACGCGTTTGTATCACTTTGAAGACTGTGCTGGCGTACAACTTAAAGCCTTGGCCGCAGTGGCCGGCGGTGCGACACTAAGAAAGCCTCGACCGGAGATCGTTGTAAAAACTCGCGAACAATTTGAAAGTGGCGCGTCGCAAGGCGGGGCTGAGGTCTTGCTACCGGAGTGGCCTGCTTACTTGCGCATGTTGGACAGACTCGATCCGAATTGGTGGTCAACCCATTGATCAACAAAATTTGGGTGGATGCCGATGCTTGCCCGCGAACCGTCAAGGACATTTTATTTCGTGCCTCAAAACGTCTGGAGCTGCAGGTAACCCTGGTTGCTAATCAGCCCGTGCCGGTTCCCAAGTCCAAATTCGTCAATGCCATTCAAGTGGGATCCGGATTTGACGTAGCAGACAACTATATTGTTCAGCATTCCAACACTGGTGATCTAATCATCACAGCCGACATTCCACTGGCCGCCGAGTTGGTGGAAAAAGGTGGCATTGTGATCAATCCACGCGGGGAACTGTATACCCCTGATAATATTCGTGAACGGCTGAACTTGCGGGATTTTATGGATACGCTACGTGGCAGCGGTGTTGATACTGGCGGTCCAGCGCCGCTTAATCAGACTGACAGGCGCAATTTTGCCAACCAGCTCGATGGTATTCTGATCAAAATAGCGACTGCGAATAACGTCGCTATTGGCAAACACCTAGACAAATATAACGAGGAAAAGTAACTACACGGGCCACTCTTTACCGCGTATTGGCAGAGACATTGAAACGTTAGATTGTGATATCGCGCCATCTGACGTTAAGGGTTGGCTCTACGCACTCAATGCCGTAAAAGAGGACACACGAATGTCATACCAATTCTCAGAAAACCAATGGGGCGAGCGTTATATCGATAGCCTCAATCGGCAATCGTTCGTCAATCAACCTTCTGAGAAATATTTTGACTCTCATCTGGACATCGATTTCGATAAAACCGATGTCTGTTATCTCGTTGTTGGCAGTGATTCGGGCTTACTAATCCAGTATTTCCAGACTCATATGGCCGCCGCTGGGACACGCGCCGTGTTCGTAGAGCCTGATGATATACATGAGACTTTACTATTTGAGTGCGATCATTTACTAAATAAGGACGGCACCTTACTCTCAAACACTGAAAATGCGGATAGTCAGCGCGATATAAGTCTCCATTCGAAAAGTCGCTGGGTTCAAGAGTTTCTAAATGGTGGAGATATCTCGTGGTTTCATGGTGGTGAAATACGGATCCTAGAGTCGCAAGGCTGCCTGACAGACTACACCCAGACTTACCTGCCCCTGTTCAAAGATGTTCGAAGCGTATTGGACAAAAGACTTTTCGACGTCCGTAACCAACTAGGAGACAAAAAGTTTGCGTGTGCACAAGTTATCAACGCCGCTGACAACATCATTCCGTTGTTTCGGAATCCTGAATTTGGCAAGGGCCACACGGCTGTAATCCTTGGTAGTGGACCCTCTTTAGATACACATCTCGATTGGGTTATAGAGAACCGCGATAGACTCTTTGTCATTGCAATTTCTCGGTTGTGTTCCAAGCTTCAATCAATCGACTTTAAACCCGATATAGTCGTGGCCATTGATCCGTACCAATACTCCTATGATGTAAGCAAACATGGGGTGTTATGGGACGACGTGCCGTTAGTCAGTGGCTATCATACTACCCAACAATTACTACAGGAATGGCAAGGACCACGCTTCTACTTGGGTTCACGGCTTCCGTGGGGTTCAAGAAAAAACGACATTGCGCTTAACACTATATTAGCGTTAGGCCCAACTGTAGGTCATACGGCTGCAACCGTGGCATCACAGCTAGGGTTCACGCAAATTCTCATGACAGGTATTGATTTGTGTTACTCGTCAGTAACGACTCACGCTAAGGGCTCACCGGAAGTCGCGTTTCAGAAGCTACCTAGCCTCTATGTTGCTCAAGTTGAAACTTACAACGGTTCAATGGCTGGCTCCAACCTCCAAATGCAACGTAGTGTTCAATCATTGGAGGAAATGGGTAAGGCAATCAATAAATTTACAGATGTACTTTTCAATCTAAGTGAGCACGCAGCCAAAATATCCAGTATTCCGCAAATTAACATAACTGACATTTCACTGCCAAAATCTAAAGTTGATTTTTCGGAATATACGAAAAAATATGTAGAGTACGATCGTCTGAAGGACATTAAGAAACTAGCAACTAATGTGTCAACTGCTCGTGCTAAATACCATTTTATAAAAAAATCCTGTCAGCGTGCTCAACGAATTATCGATCACATGTACAGTTCGGCTGAAAAGGAAAATTCAGCACACTACACAGATAAGCTCGACAAAATTGATCGTAAAATTGAAAACCGCGCAGCAGATTTCATATATTCAATTAAGTACTACCAGTCTGATTTGTTGATAAGTTTAAAGAAACCTAGTGGTTTTGACGAAATGCAAGATGTATCGATGGAAGAATGGATTCGTACGTACTACAACATTTTGGCCGATGGCGCTGAAATCTACCTGACAATGATTGCAGATTTGGAACTCCGTATTCAGTTAAGGCAGGCTGAGTTAAAAAGTACAAAATGTGTTGAAGCACTGATAAATCTCTGGGAAGGCGATTCAACACCCGGTCGAATTCTGCAGTTTGGTGGCGGGCTAGAATCACAGCTTAGCGACAGTGATAAAAACCTGGTGAAAGAAGCCAAGGGCGAGTTCCTAAAATCCATTCATAACAGCGATACACGTATGTCAAGACGATTGAAGTCCCATAATTTGGACATCAATAACTGTATGCGATCACTGATCTACCTATTCAACATTAGTAACAAAGATGACTTGAAAAGCTTGATTGACAACCTTGAAAATAGTGCATGGCCTGGCAACGTACTGCGCGGTTTCGCCATTGGGCTAATCGAGGATATTGATACACGGCACGAGAACGCTCTTGAACAGTATCAATTAGTCATTGATGCCTGCAGTGACAAACTCGACGAACAAACCGACACGCTTGAGTCGATGCACCGAATCATAGAGGAATCCTTAGTACGAATGACTCAAGCTTATCTTAATTTGAATCAACTTGATTCCGCCTGCACGACCCTGGGCACCCTGTGTGAAATGCTTCCGCAATACGTCATGGCGTATGCTAAGTTGCTTAACTTATGCGGAAATACAGGCACCGCTATTGAAATACTCTATATCTATATTGAACAACACCCTACCCATTGGCAGGCTGCGCAGCTGATAGCTGACATCTTAAGTGCTGCGAACAGACAACAAGAAGCAGAGCTAGCTATTCAATTGAGTGCAACGATGAGAAAACCTAAGCCTTCTGAGTTCAAGAAGGCTGCTTAGTGGTGGCGCTCTGCGAGGTAGGTCTTGTTATGCTCGAAGCGCCGCCCAAGTAATGGGATTGCCTGCAGCAACATCCTGGCAGAGTGTTTTCCCCACCAGTGATTCATCACAGTTGGCAGAGATTCCTGCGTTCGGCCTGATGAAGCGAAAATCTTGGTCGGTGAGCGTGTGCCCCACCCTTAGGTCCTGCTTTGCAAATGCCGAACGCCTTCCACGCTGACGTGATTCTTCCTCTGCGGCTGTAGTCTTTTTTTCAGCAGAGCCTCTTAACAAATGAATCTCATCAACACCCACCGCAATTTCTCTGAGTATTTCAGGCGTAGCTGAAAACCGATGGTCTGGACCATCACGCGTCATGTCATTGGTGAAATGCTTCTCGATAGCCACTGCACCCATGGCAGCGGCTGCCAATGCTGCTCGTGAACCTATAGTGTGATCTGAGAACCCCACTGGCCGATTGAACTCTTGGCCCATACTCAACATCGCCCGTAGGTTAGTTTCTTCTAAAGGAGCTGGATAAGAAGTACAACAGTGTAATAGAGTTATTTGGCTGGAACCGTGTTTTTCGAGAATTTCCAACGCGTGTTCAACCTCCCCCATAGTAGCCATACCAGTGGACAGAATGATAGGTTTACCCGTGTTGGCAACCGCTGCAAGCAAAACATCAAATGTAAGCTCAAAAGAGGCAATCTTGTAATACGCACAATTTAGTTTTTCGACAAAATCTAGATCGCACGGATCATAAATTGATGTAAATGGAGTCAGGCCGCGCTCTCGTGCTCGCTCGAACAGGGGTTCATGAAATTCCATTGGCATACCAGCACTCTGGTAAAGTTCATACAGTGTTTTCTTGCCCCATTTCGGATGAATATTCATAGAGGGGTGATCACTGCGCATAGTCAGTGATTCAGCCGTGTAGGTTTGTAGCTTGAGGCAATGCCAGCCAGCGTCTGCTGCTATATCCACCAGTGCCAGAGCTTGATCCAAATCTCGATCATGATTAGCGCTAAGTTCAGCAATAAGCATGGGTTTGCTGCCTGAACCAAATGGATCTTTGTTTACTTGCATTGGATAAATATTATGTTGAAAAAAGGATCCTGCTATGCAGGCGGTACAGCCATTGGCCAGTGTTTTACTCGCCTAACCGGGAGCGAGCCATATTTGTGCCGAACAGTTCAGATCTAACCTTCACGTACTGAGTTATTCCAGATGCAGTTCGCAATGCGTTGTTTACCGAGCCCGTCCACTAGAGCACTAGCACGTAAAGAGAGCTTTTGACGCTGCTCTAGATTGTCGAGTAATTTTTTGCATTGCGATGCAATATCGCTTATCCCAGCTTTTTGTAAAGCGCCTATATTGCTCAGAGCATCGATTGTCCGGTGTTGATTCTCCAGTATGGCAACTCCTATGATTGGTTTCCCTAAATAAGCAGCTTCACCCAATGTAATGCCACCAGCAGACACACATAACGTACACACTTGCAACAGTTCAACCAGATCGTCTGGCGCATCATGCACCACGAATTGATCTGAATCCACGCTCTGAAGAAAATCTATGATGGACGGGCGATGGCGATTGGCGATTCCAACCACAACATCGAATACGGGCTTATGATTGCCGAAATTTGCAATTGCCAGTGTTTGACAAATCTTCAACGTACAATTGTCGGGGTCGGATCCACCGAGTGTTATTAGTATTCGGCATCTGTCGTCTACTTCTTCCTGCCGATGACGGGTTAAAACTGTGTTTTGCAGGTAGTTATCGTGCAACATGAAATACTGATAGCCGGCTAATACCTGGCACTTTGGAGGTACCGTATCGCGGCAATTCTCGATGGTCGCGAATGCGTTTGGGTTTATAAGTACGTCACATTGGTGGTTGCTAAACTGACCATCAATGATAATGGTTTTACTAGAGCAGTTTTTTTGAATCAACTTTTCTTGTTCGATAGTGAATTCGGGGTGATCAATAACCAACCATTGCACATCATGCTGGGTTACCAGTTTCGCAATTGCGAGTGCCTCACCGTGCGCATCATGCGGCGGTGCATCTATATCCACTACCTGAAATCCTGCACTGTCGATTACCGCTCTAACTTCAGGTCTTGCTGCTTGGCAGGCAAAATAAACCGCTATTTCGTGGCCTGCAAATATCTGTGCCAGCGCTACGCAGCGACTAATATGCCCCATTCCCAGAGTCGGAGAGCCATCGGCCCGAATCAGTAGAGATCTACCTTGCATTGTTTTTTAGTCTGCAGATACTCGCGAAGGTGAGAACCGTGGCTTACAGCATAGTTTCCTGATACAGCGTGTCCAGCGGCTACATTGTCAACCACAATACTCCCCGGCTTTACCTGTGCATGATTACCTATGTTCACATATTCTCTTATAACTGAGGAGGTTCCAATGTGGCTATAGTTTTCAATACGTGCTGCCCTTGCCACAACGCAATGATTGGACACTATGACGTTGCAACCTAGTTGAGCTTCGTGGCCTATATTCGCAGCGATACCAATCACACAATTGTGGCCAATAGTTGTCAGTAGCCCGCGGTGCACCGAACGGACAATTACCGTGTTACTCAGTAGCGCGCAATGCTGACCAACTCGCACTCCGCCCTGATGCCTAACGTGGAACCTGTCACCATTGGACGCTGTCCAATAGAGAAGTCCTTCAACACCAATCCGCACACCACTATCGATAAATGTGTAAGAGCCGATATCAACATGATCATGAACGACAACGTGGGCTCCTATATCTACGTTATCACCAATTCGAGCGCGCTTTGAGATGCAAGCGGTAGGATGGATGTTGCAATTGTCCCCAATGCCATATTCCATCTCAGGCTCTAATAACTGGTTTTTTATCAGTAACCGATGCAACTGGAAAAATCGTTGTCGAGGATCGTCACAAGCAACAAGCCCTTCTGTGTTGTTGGCCACAGCCACCAATTCGGGCGTTGATATAAGACAATTTACGTTTGGATTTTTATCTGCTCTTTTCAGATGAAATATCGAATCGCAATACGCCAGGGTTCCTCGATACGCTGAATCGGATTGTCCCAGTGTTTCGAAGTCGGCATCGCGCTCGTATTCACCGTGTTCGTACAGATCTGATAAACGCATAGTGTTCTTGAATATCAAGTATTAGCGAGTATTACAAATACTCTTATTTAGCCGCTTCAGGCTGCTCTGTCGAGGCGCTGCTGAACATAGCCCAAAATGATATTAACTGACGTCAGGCTATCAATATCCGCATCTGCGATTTCATCTAGCCCAAGTCGCTCTTGAATCTCTAGAAACAGAGACATGTTGTCAAGTGAATCAACCCCAAGATCCAACAGTTTCACGTCGCAATCCCTACTTGCGTCGAACGAAATCTCTGGGGATAGGTTGTTCAAAATATCGGAAATAGTGTTGAGTGTATCGCTCATGGTTAAATCTCACGCTTTCGTGTTGCCAGGCAGCTCGCCCAGGAGAGGCCTACACCAAACCCACTCAACAGCAACGTTTTCTGAGAGTAGTCATGTAGGTACTTTTTAAGTAACAAGGGTATGCTGGAGGAGACTGTATTTCCTTGCTCACTCAGGTTTATGGGAACTTTTGAACTTGGTATTCCCAATTTTTGAGCTAGTTTCTCAACAATGAATCGGCTTCCCTGGTGGAATAGAAAAAGATCGATATCGTTAGTTTCAAGCCCTGCGTCTTGCAGAAGTTGAGTAACCTGCACAGGTACGCGACTACTGCAAAATCCAAAAACAGCGCGTCCATTCATGACAAGTGAGCCGTTATTGTTGTTGAGCGCCTCTCCACCAGAGCCCGCAGTACCGAACGTAAATTGATAGGGTACGAGTTTTGACTGCCGCCCCAATATTGTCACAGTTGCCGCATCACCAAACAACATGGCCGTGTTGCGGTCGGCCGGGTCTATGGTTTTTGAATAGGGGTCAGCCGTAACCAGCATTCCACATTGCATGCCGTTTGCTTGCATAAATGCTTTAACGACAGACAAGCCATAAACGTACCCAGAACAACCAAGGCTTATATCAAAACAGGCACAATGATCGGATAGTCCAATCATTCCATGCAACACGGCTGATGTGTGTGGTATCCCGTTAGCATGTGGATTCTGTGTACATACCACCAGACAATCAATCTTATCCTTGTCGATGGAGTGAGCAACGTCCTGCCATGCGCAATAGGCTAGATCAGCTGTATCTTCTTGTGATGATTTTTTCGAAACTGCTGTGACGCCAAGTTTCTTGTTAATGAAGTCTTCAGTCACCTCAAACTCTTCAAGCCTGTCTAAGTTTGATATGAGCGTGTCAGGTATGTAGGTACCTATGTCGACGATGCCGATTTCCATTGACAGATTTTTATCTAGCTTATTAGGGTGATAGCTCATGCGGGTACCAGGCTAAAGTAGATGCTACCGACGGATTGACTATCTATCTGTATATCGGATCGGGTTAGTCGTTGGCCAACGCTCTGATTTAGGGTGATTGTTAGCAACTGATCAGTCTGAGAGGGCAGCAACTGTGCCAGCTCTAATCGACTGAAGAACCACTTGCCATTAGCGTCAGGAAATTGTGTTACGTGCCTGCCACTAGATTTTCTACTGTGGTGTATTCACGGCAGTTAATAAGGTTGGCAGAATTTTTACTGATATCACAACCAGCAAGTGCTTGCTGTTCAGAGTACTCATAACGTTCTGACACGGGACCATCAGTTTCCGAAAGCCAGCCTTTGTAGGCCTGCCTGTTGCAACTAAATTGGAATTCGACAACAGCTGTGTCTGGTTTTCCATGTGTACTGTTTAGCAGTGAAATATCGAGACGGCAGTGGTGGTGGCTTGGTTTACGAATAGCGAGCTTGAACTGAGTGAAAGTCGATGGGAAAGACTGCGTATCCTTGGTAAGCAGAGCATTCCCGATCGAGTTGTAGATGTCAGTCCCATGCACATAATCACGCTCACCCTTGAATTGAAAGGCGACGTGTCTGTTAGTTAAAGCCATTGACTTGGCCATGCTTATGCAGCCGTATCTGTGCGTTGGTTAAAAGCCCAGAGGCGTTCGGCTATAGTCCAATCCTCGGGCGTGTCGATGTCATGGGCCTCAAGCTCACCAATGCAAAGGGCTGACGCCTTATTCGTGTAAAAAGTACCCTGCTCTATTAGCGCAGAGGTTTTCGCCCAATACATTTGTGCCGCATCATGGTAAGTATGGGCAAGATCTTGAGAGCGTGTGCGCAGGTGGTTTTTCCATACCATGCCCAGATGTCCGGTTTCATCAACCTGAAGGCTACGCATAATGGGGTTTGAATTTTGTTGAACAACAATGACTGAATCGCTATCTCTTTCCGATAGTTGACTCTGTGCTTTCAAGATCAGCTGGGCGTCAACGAAAGGAGCGGTAGCGAATAAACAGCAAACCTGCTCATAGCATTGATTCTCGCCTGCCAACTTTGTGAGCGTCTCGATAATTGCCTGAGCCATACTAGCTGTGTCGTTGGCAGTCTCGTGACTCCGAAGAAAAGGCACTTCAGCACCGTACTCTGTAGCAACCTCTGCAATTTTCTCACAATCTGTAGACACAATGATTCTGTCAAACAATTTGCTTTGCACGGCGGCAGTGATGGCATAGGAAATGATGGGCCTACCGTGGAAAGGCTTTACATTTTTTCCTGGAATTCGTTTACTTCCACCTCTGGCAGGGATTATGGCAATTTTTTGCATCAGTTAGCTACGATGGCGTAGTCGTGAATGATCGTAATTGTATCCAAGCCATGTCCATGCCACGACAGAGCGGAGCAGTAAGTAGGGAGTTACATGTTCAACAACTGCGAATCGAAAAAGCGTGTGGCCTGTTGGACCACTCGCACATATTGACCAATGTGATTGACTACAAAGTCGGATATCAGGACATATCTGCATTTAACCGCGTATTCAGAACTGTTACCGGTCTGACTGCAAGCGAGGAATTCAGTTTTACTAAGGCCGCTGAGCGGTTGGGCATGGGCCAGTCGGCGGTAATCCACAGAATCAGATCACTGGAAGAAGCGCTGGGGCACACGCTGTTTGATCGCACCACACGGCAGTTACGATTTACCGAAATTGGAAAAATTCTGTGCCATGCAACTATTGACACCGTAACAAAGTGGGATGCAGCACTGGACAAGGTTAAGCGTAGCCAATCGACAAACTTGATCCAGCTCTCTCTGCCCTCTTCGCTGGCTATGAAATGGCTGATTCCGGCCTTGCGGAATGCGCAGGCAATGAATTTAAATATATCAGCAGAGCGAACATCGCTGGGTAGTTCTAGCTAGCCAATTGATTTCAAATCGGATGGCGTAGAAAGCATTCCTTCACGAATAATGAACTGACTAATTACTTCCAAACCGTCTCCGTGCTTGATGGAAGCAAACACATAAGGCTTGCCGGCTCTCATTCGAGCGGTATCGCTTCGCATAACGTCTAGTGATACTTCGACATATGGCGCTAGATCCGTTTTGTTAATGACCAACAAGTCCGAACGAGTAATACCTGGCCCGCCCTTACGTGGTATCTCCTCACCCTGCGCTACATCGATGATGTACAAGGTCAGGTCAGCCAACTCAGGGCTAAACGTCGCTGCCAGATTATCTCCACCGCTTTCGATGAAGACGATGTCAAGATCTGAAAACCGCTCCTGTAACTGATCAATGGCGGCAAGGTTCATTGAGGCATCTTCGCGAATGGCTGTATGAGGACAACCTCCGGTCTCTACCCCAATAATTCGATCGGAAGGTAAAGCCTGGCTACGAACTAGAAAATCTGCATCCTCGCGCGTGTAGATATCGTTGGTAACGACGGCAATGCTGTAATCACTTCGCATGTGTTTACACAAGGCATTTAACAAGGATGTCTTTCCAGTCCCGACAGGACCACCCAGACCAACACGCAATGGATTTTTGTTACTCATAAGATTTGATTAGGATCGGTACAAACGGGAATATTGTGTTTCGTGGGAGCAACTAGCCATACTCACTGCAGGCATGCTGAAACCTAACTCACTGTTCTCAACTCTATGGCTTAACGCTACAGCATCGATAAGCTTTGGTGAGAGATCATGAATTATTTTTTGCCCTGCGGACTGTCCCAGAGGAATTATCTTCACACCACTGTTTACTGAGGATTCCAGCCAGTTATGGCCAAAGCTAATCAATAGTGGTTGCAGCGGTATTTTCCACCTTGCCGCAGCCCAGGCGATGGATGCCAACGGTGTGATTTTAAGTACGCTCAGTGGCAGCATTTTAATGTCGACACCCAGCGACTTTAAGACTCGCAGGTAAGCATCAGCACGCGACAATTCCTCTTGTCGAAGCTCGTACGTATCTCTAGTGGCCAATAGGTATTGACTCCACTCGATAAGTGCATCTTCGTCGTGTGCAGCGCAGGCCTTATATAAACGCGACAAGATAGGCAACTCTTGATGTATCAAGGGTCCTTCTATCCATTCGACAAGCCATTGTCTAAAAGGCACTTCCCCGTCCACCCACTTTGCGTCTACGGCCCATTCAAGCCCTTGTGAGTAAGTGAAACTACCCACGGGTAAGACAGGACTGAGCAATTGCAAGAGTCGAAGCTGAGCTAGAGAGTCCACGTCAATGATCATGATGGTGAGCTTGCACTTCCGCGTGCGAATGCGAATGGGCGTCGCCTTTTTCGTAGGCGCCTTTTTCCGGATGAAACGCTAACTGTTCAGAGGTAACATTCAAACCTAATATCGTCAGCATTTCATCCATGACGTGATCGTGCAGGTAGATTAACTGGTTATCCCCTATCTGCACCTCAGCATGTCGATTACCCACGTGATAGCAGGCACGCGCAAACAACAGATTCGAGTCTGCTGATGCGACGCTGACAAGCTCGAGTTTAGCGACTACTTCAAGCACAGCACCCAGCTCATCATTTAGCTGCTGTCCATCTGCCAATACTTGCCCCCGATCAATCTGTATACCCGCGTCAGCTCCTCCGTCTGTTGTTATTCGTAGGCGACCTTTAATACGCTCATGGAATGTCAGTGACACTCGATGATCTGCCGTGCAGTTTTCTGTAAATTCGTTAAATAGAAGCATAATCAGAACAATTGGTATAGCTGAGATAACGGCAATGACGTTGCCGGCTCGCATTCCAGCAACTCACCATCAGCTTTAACCTGATACGTTTGCGAGTCCACACTGATATCTGGCAGCCAATCGTTGTGGATCATATCGGCCTTACCAATGTTGCGGCAGTTTTTAACGACGGCCGTGGCATGCTGTAAATTCAATTGCCCCGCAACATCTGCTTGCATGGCAGCACCCGACAAGAACGTTAACGAGGTTGGGCCACGTGCTCCACCAAAAGCTGCAAACATAGGCCTGTAATGAACCGGTTGTGGCGTAGGAATAGAGGCATTGGGATCTCCCATCGCAGCACTGGCAATCATACCGCCTTTAATAATGATCGATGGCTTGGTACCGAAAAAAGCAGGGCGCCACAAAACGAGATCTGCAAATTTCCCGACTTCCACAGATCCCACTTCGTGAGAGATACCGTGACTAATCGCCGGATTGATGGTGTACTTGGCTATATAGCGCTTGACGCGGGCATTATCAGAATCGCGTGGATCACCTTTCGCTGAACCGCGTTGCTCCCGCATTTTATGAGCTGTCTGCCATGTACGACACAGCACTTCTCCGACTCGTCCCATGGCCTGGGAATCAGAGGCGATCATTGAGAACGCGCCTAGGTCTTGTAAAATGTCTTCTGCTGCTATGGTTTCACGACGAATGCGAGATTCAGCAAACGCCACATCTTCAGCAATGGATGGGTCAAGATGATGGCAGACCATCAGCATATCCAGATGCTCATCAATCGTATTTATCGTGTAAGGACGAGTTGGGTTAGTGGATGAAGGCAGTACATTAGCTTGGCCACAAGCTTTAATAATATCTGGGGCATGCCCTCCCCCTGCACCTTCGGTGTGATAGGTGTGAATGGTGCGACCTTTCATGGAAGCCAGAGTGTGCTCTACAAAACCTGATTCATT
>JBLHWG010000025.1:0-27000 GCA_047629055.1 Halioglobus sp. | reverse complement strand
CGAACGGTACTGAGTAGATCTTTCTGGGGCAGAGCTGTGTCTGTTTGTAGGCAGCACTTTTTGTATTTCTTACCACTGCCACAGGGGCAAGGGTCATTGCGATTGGCTTTCAAGCTGCTGGTATCCACGGCTTTCTTCTGGTGTGGGTAGTGTAAACACAGAGTGGCACTGCTAGTTGTGTGATGCGATGAAAAAACATTAGAACATTCATCAATACAATAAAAAAGCCCATTTCCCGTTTGCCAGACTCAGTATAGGATTTCATAGAGTAGTCGTAAACCGCGGGTGAAAGCTCTTTGAGAATATCGTCAATCAGCCGGATTCTTTATCCCTAGTGTTCGTTCGTTTTCTGGTATATTTCCGTGAAATCCTACCTACGACGCACAGCCGGCTGAAGGCTACATCAACAAAGACAAACATCATGGCAAACGCAGGCGACTTTGGTTTCGGAACTCAGATTCGGAAATCCCCTTTTTTTGATGCGACTGTGCGCTGGGGCGCGCAAGCATTCTCTGTCTATAACCACATGTACATCCCGCGCGATTTTGGCGACCCAGAACAAAACTTCTGGAATCTGGTTAATGACGCGATTCTGTGTGATGTGGCTGTTGAGCGCCAAGTGGAAATTACTGGCCCCGATGCGGCCAAGTTCGTCCAGATGCTAACGCCGCGTGATCTGTCCACGCTTGCTGTTGGGCAGTGCAAATACATCCTGATCACTAATGCTGATGGTGGCATTCTGAACGACCCTATCCTACTGCGACTGGCAGAAAACCACTTCTGGATTTCCCTTGCGGACAGCGACATATTGTTGTGGGCGCAAGGCGTTGCAGTGCATTCAGGGTTGGATGTGAGCATTCACGAACCCGATGTTTCACCCTTACAACTGCAAGGTCCGAAGTCAGGTGACATAATGAGAGCTCTGTTCGGTGAGAGCATCATGGAGCTGCGCTATTACTGGCTGCGCAAGGTTGAGCTGGACGGTATCCCAATGATTGTATCGCGCACCGGATGGTCAAGTGAACTGGGCTACGAGCTTTATCTGCAGGATGGCTCGAAGGGTGATGAGCTGTGGGAAAAAATCATGGCGGCGGGTGCGCCTTTCAATCTGAAGCCTGGTCATACATCGTCGATCCGACGAATCGAGGGGGGAATGCTGTCCTATCACGCCGATGCAGATATCAATACCAACCCTTACGAGCTAGGGCTGGACCGGCTGCTTAACGTAGATATGGATGCCGATTTTATTGGTAAATCCGCGTTGCAAAAGATCCGCGACACAGGCGTGTCTCGACAACAAGTTGGGCTAATCATTGATGGCGCGCCTCTCAAAGGTCCGAACACGAGCTTCTGGGGAATTACCCGGGATGGAAGAGCTGTCGGCAAGGTTACCTCTGCCGTCTACTCCCCCCGTCTTCAGCAAAACATTGCATTGGCAATGGTTGCTTCGGACTGTGCTGAGAACAGTATGGTTTTGGAGATTCAGGCCGCGTCGGAATCGGTAACAGCAACCGTTGTTCCAAGACCATTCTACGACCCAACGAAGAAAATCGCATCGGCCGCCTAATAGACAATAACCATACAAATTTGGTTCCTCAAAAAAATCTGTGGGTAAGTTTGGGCTCAGGGAGATCGCCCCTAGCATGATATAGCGCTATTTCTATGCCTCTCAAGGTGCGGAACCCGTAGGATTTTCTCATGGTCAGTTTTGCTTTGTTGTTAAACCCTTCAATGACACCACTAGAGAGTTCGCCTTTTGCCTTGAACCAGTTCATTAGAAGGGGGTGATGTTTACGTAATGTTTTGGCCATTTTCTTCATCAGCTCGATTTTTGATCTCATCGCCCGTGTGCACCAGGCATCAAGAAACTTTCCAGCGTGGTAAGGGCTGACATATTCCCAGAATTGTTGGAAATCTTACTTTAGCAAGTAGGCTCTAATGCAGCGCAGATTGTATTGCACCAGATCGGCCAGTTTGACTTCTTGCTTGTCAGTTAGGTTCTCAGGGCGCTTGAGTAGGGTTAGGTTCTCAGGGCGCTTGAGTAGGATGAATCGGGAGTTGGTCAACAGAGGTTCAAGTCCGTCGGCTTTCATCTGTTTAGCCTCTTCAGCTCTGACCTTGTCGATGGCTTTGCTCATGAGCGCCATCACATGATAGCGATCAAGAATGTTGATTGCGTTAACAGCCTTTTTCTTGATCACCTTCAGGGATGGCTTCCACATATCACTGCACACATTCTGTAGTTGTTCGGTTCGCTCTTTACCCAACCATCTGAAAAATATAGCAGCGTTTTGGTTTTCCGATGCTGACCTACCCAGAGCAGTCGCTTTCGACCTTGATCAATCTGATACACCACAGCCAGGTATTTATGGCCTTTTTGCCACTGTATATCATCGATACCAATTGATTTTATGTCCGACAAGTCTTGGTGCCCACGCCCCCAGATAACGGCCATCTCCACTGAGCAAAACACGTGATGCCAAGTGGTTCTAAATGCCTCAAATGCTTGTGAGGTAGTCATCGATGAATTGATCAGCATTGATACATTCACAGGGGAGTTACCGAGCCTGGTCGATCAGATGCAACAAGATGGAAATAAGGTGGTGTTTGCGATGTACCCGCATATTGCAATTGGCGCTGAATACGGATTCGACCAATGTGTGGAGGAATTTATCGACTTAGAGTATCGGATTAATCAGTTCGCTATAAACACGGAAAACTTTTGGCTAGTACGTGCCAGTAATGTAGTTCCAACAGGCGATAACAGCTACTTTGTAGACGATTTAGTCCATCCATCTACAAAAGGCACTGACTCGATAGGAAAATACATCGCCGAAAGAATTAAGAGTATTGGAAGTACCCCCCCCTGACTCTCTTCATAGTCTTGATTGGAGAGAGACACCTGTGCCATGTCAACCATCTCATCAAACTGTCTAACGTCACAGCAGAAATACCGAGTATAAATGTTCTACCACGCCCTATTCCCGAACCAAATTCAACAGATCAGCGTGCAGCTCGGGCGTCGACGCGCTAATCACCCGACCATCAGATTGTAGCGTCAACTGGGCGCCATCCCAATCAGTCATAATTCCACCGGCAGCTTCGACCACAACCGAAACCGGCAGGTAATCGTAGGGCTGCAGATCATAGTCGATGACGCCGTCCAAATGACCGGCGGCAAGTAAGGCATGGGGATAGCAATCATAGCTAAAACGGCGTGTTTGACCCGCTTTTGTCAGGCGATCGAACACTACCGGGTAATCGTGGTAGATTTTTTCGCCCTCGTTAATGAACAGTATCGATTGATCCAGTTTGGTTTGATTCGATACGTGTATCGGCTTGCCATTAAGGCAAGCCCTTTGGCCTTTAATCCCGATGAACACCTCATGAAGCGCAGGCATACCGATGACGCCAACTTCCGGCGTATCGTTGATTAAAAAACCAAGCAAAAAGCCGAACAAGGGATTCCCTGACAAAAAAGATCGGGTGCCGTCAATTGGATCAATGATCCACATATGCTTGCCATCACCTTCATCCACCCCGTGCTCCTCACCAAATATGCCGTGTTCTGGAAAATGTTTCTTTAGGTAGGCACGCACGACGGCTTCTACTGATTTATCCGCCTGAGTGACGGGACTTTCATCGGCTTTGAATTCCACGCCAAGCAGACCCCGGAATGAGTTCAGGGCTTCTTTCGCTGCAATGTCAGCGATTTTAGTCGCATGTTCCGCGTAGTTATCTATTGCCGTGTTGCTCACTCTGAATTTCTCCTAACGTTACGCATAATAATTGAAGCTGCTTCGAGATCATTAACAGGCTGTTGTTATGGACTGTCGCTCGAAATTGATGCCCCTTTTCGCTGCGCCTTGGCCTCAGCCATGACGCACAGAATCTCAAACATCATTGTGGCACCTATGAGTGCTGTGTTTCCACTAGGATCGAATGGTGGAGACACTTCTACAACGTCCCCACCAACAAGGTCTATACCCGCAAGGCCGCGGATCATCTCTTGCGCATCGAAAGTGGAAAACCCTCCCACCTCTGGAGTGCCAGTTCCCGGTGCGAACGAAGGGTCGATTCCGTCCACATCGAGGGAAACATACGTGGGACCGGATCCGACAACTTTGTGAATCTCCTTCAGAACGCCTTCAGTTCCAAGCTGAAAGAATTCCTCAATGTAGATTGTGCGAATACTGTGCTGAACACCAAAGTCATCGCCGTCGGGTTGGTATCTTGTTCCGCGGATTCCAATCTGAATCGTCCTCATGGGATCAATCAAGCCCTCTTCGATTTCCCGTCGCACATGAGTGCTGTGGGTATAGCGGTGGCCACAAAAATAACTGTCATTCGTATCCGAGTGGGCATCGAACTGAATCAGTCCGACGGGCCCATCTTTGGCTACGGCACGCAAGATTGGAAGAGTGACCAGATGATCTCCACCTGCGCTCAACGGAGTGACGCCAGCATTATGAAGTTCGCCATAGAAGCCCGTCAAATGCTCCAACGTGTCATCAATGCTGAGAGGATTAACGGATGCGTCACCAAAGTCAGCTACGCAGCATTTCTCGTAGGGCGATGTCCGCGTGACATGGTGATATGGTCGTATGAGCGTTGACAAAATACGAATGTCACGTGGTCGGTGTCGGGTGCCGGGACGATTTGTTGTGGCACCCTCCCAAGGCAAGCCAACTAATGCTATATCGACATCCTCTGGATTCTGCAGCGTGGGCAAACGAAAGAAACTAACGGGCCCAGCGAAACGCGGGGTGTTTGAAGAGTCAAGCGGCCAGTCGCTGTTCATCCGCTTTACCCAAGCTGTTCTCTTCGCCGTCTAGTAGGTGAATTTAGACACCAGAAAGCTTGTTCTGAACTGCAAAGGCAAGCAGCTCCAATGGCTTAAAGACACCGAAACGAAAATTTAAGTGAAACGAATAAGCATGTGCGTAGAGACGTATTGTCTTAGTACGCTATACCAACAATGTCGCCTTTTCAGGTTCCAATGGAGGTAAAACCTTGCCAGACATTGTCACAGTGTCCCTCACAATTTGAAACGAATTTCGAGCGCTTCGTAGCGCCAGAATTCGCGATCAACTTGAATGACACGTCCATGTTCGTCCTTTTTATACTGCGTAAATACAACCCGGATGCCCCATTTGTACAGCCGAGTAATTGCTGTGGCTCACCTTCCAAACGCACAGGACGAATCATCAGATCAGACAATACAGGTTGAATACCGTACTGTTTTATCCAAACGTCTGTTAGGGATTGGTCGGCCAACCAGTCTCCAAAATCAGGCGCAACACTTAGCTTGATCAGCACGTCATGGACAAAAATGCGATGTCCATTGAATGCACCCCAACCATAAACGCGAAGAAGCCGACCACCTGATTTTATCCCAAACAGTTCCGCCTCTTTCGTGCTTGCCTGAAAATGCACTTGTCTGATGTCGCACCAAGTGCCTACTCCCTGCTCTGACGCCGCTTTCCTGAAACTAATATGTTGCTGAGGATCATAGTTAAATTGCGCCTGTGACACGAACCGGCCACGGCGATCAATTCTAAAAATCGAATTCGTGTTTTCAAGAGAAAGCAGAGCTTGGCGCAACGACATCCGATTGACGCCCAGTTCTTCCGCCAGCCCTCGCTCGGTTGGCAACTTACTACCGGGCAGAATTTTTTTCATCCATCGCGAGTTTCAAAAAACGCCTTGCCTGCTCGGTGGAGGTTTCGGGTGGATCTGTTTCCACAAGGGTCAATTTCGGATGTTTTTTATCGGAGGTCACGAATTTGTAGCATTCTTCGAGTAATTGCTGCTGGCATTAGTGACCATTGGTGGCATCTAGTGGCTGCTCAGAAGCCGTGCTGGGCTATCTTTGTCTGCCGTGCGTAACAACAGCGAAGCAGCACAATCCGTTGGTGTAGATGCTGCTCGCATGAAGTGACGTGATCTTTATCGTCGTAATCGGCTGCATCGGTACCACTGAAGGTCGCATTATCGGTGTGCTGATTTTATTCATGCTGCAATCATTACTGGCTGATTACGGTAGCTGGTATCTGATGACTCTTGGTATCATTGCAATCGTCATCATGCTTGTCGCACCGCGTGGTCTGTGGGGGCTGTTTTCAAGTCGCACAAACTTACAACTATTCCCGGTGCAGCGAAGACTGCATGGACCTGACATCTCAACGAAGGACGAATAAACATGGCGGATATCACCACTCCGGTATTGATCATCGGCACAGGCCCTGCAGGTTCTGCAGCTGCGGCCCTGCTCTCTACTTACGGCATTGAAAACATGGTCATCAACCGCTATCGCTGGTTGGCCACTACGCCTTGTGCGCATATCACCAACCAGCGCACAATGGAAGTGCTACCGGGCCCGTGCTCGTGAAGTAAAAGACACCGGCTGTGTCGTTACACGGCCTGATCAGCACGTGTGCTGGAGACATGATGCACTTGCAGAGGATCCACAAGCAGAACTAATGCGCGTGATAATCGCTATCTTCGCAAGATAGGAAACGGATATGAGCAAAAAAACAAGGCTATTTTACCGAAGCCGGCTCCGCCGACGTTGTCATCAGTCGCAATGCACAGGCAAAAGATGAAAGACTCACGGAGATCATGGCGGTCGTCACCCGGCATTTGCATGAAGCAGCAAAGGAAATCGAGCCCACTCAGGAAGAATGGCTTTAAGCCCACACGTTCCCCGACGACGGCCCTGTGGGCAGAATGCTGTACAAGCTCGGCCGCCATCCCTACCGATCTGCGCATCTTCACTACATTCTCACGGCAGACAGTTATCAGACACTGACAACGCACATTTTCGATCCGGACGATCTCTACATCAATTCAGACGTGGTATTTGGTGTCAAAGAAAGCCTGTTAGCGAAGTTCGAACTTGTGGAAGATAAAAACCGAATTGTCCAATCAGGGTTTGAAAGCTCGTATTACGAAGTCGAACACGACTTTGTACTGGCACCTGCGTAATGAAACGTCCGTGCATCATTTGCGTGGCAATCACGGGCAGCCTGCCACGCAAGGTCAATAATCCTGCAGTACCCATTTCGGTGACTGAACAGATCGAAAGTACACAGGCTGCTTATGAAGCAGGTGTCAGCATTGTGCACGCCCACGTACGTAACGATGACGAAACATCATCAAGCGATCACGAAAAATTTGCAGCCCTGAAGGAGGGCCTGGAAAAGCACTGTCCAGAGATGATAATCCAGTTCTCGACCGGTGGACGTTCAAGTGCCGGGCAGCAACGCAGTGGAATGTTACCGCTAAAACCACACATGGCCTCACTGTCGACAGGTTCAAACAACTTCCCCACTCGGGTTTATGAAAACCCACCCGACCCAGTGGATTGGCTAGCCGCAGAAATGCTCAAACATGATGTCAAGCCCGAGGTTTAGGCGTTTGACCTTTCACATATCCTGAAAGCAGCACAAATGTATGGCAACGGCCAGATTGCCGCAACGCCTTATGTACAGTTCGTCATGGGTGTGAAGAACGCCATGCCAGCAGATCGAGACGTGTTTGATTTTTACATCAAAACTGTGAGGCGACTATTTGGAGACGACGCACAATGGTGCGCTGCTGGTATTGGCGCACAACAACTGGTACTCAACGAATGGTCGGTGGCAGCCGGTGGCCATGCCTGTAAAGGACTTGAAGACAACCTACGTTTATCCAAGCACACACTTGCACCTTCGAATGCTGCGCTTGTGGAACGCGTAGTGTCATTGTGTGATAGACATGGTCGCTCTGTGGCAAGCTGCGCTCAGGCCAAGCTAATGCTGGGCCTATCCTGAAGATCGCGCATAAAGGCAGTCAGATACTGCGTTTACCAAGAACAAAACGCTAATGTAGTGTTTTGTAGCTTGTGCTTAGGACGTAAACTGCCTATATTGGTAACGTTGATGGATTTAAGAGAAATTTGTGATCTGTCTACGTTAGCGACTCGAAGCGTATATACGTGAAAAGTTATTGTTAGAGGCAGGTCCGGGCTGAAGGCATCTGTAGTTTCAAATTGCCTGGTTTTCAGACGATCTGTCCATTTTTGTTGTTTTTTTTTATACAGGATATTATCTTGAGTACTGGTACAGTTAAGTGGTTCGACGCGGCGAAGGGTTTCGGCTTTATCTCTCCTGAAGATGGTAGCAAGGACGTATTCGTTCACCACACCGCTATCACTGGCGATGGTTACAAATCGTTGGATGAAGGTCAAAAAGTTAGCTTCGACATGGAACAGGGTCAAAAAGGCCCAGCAGCAGTTAACGTCTCTGCAATGTAAACCTGTCAAGAGACACGGTATTACCAGCAAACCCCGCCCTTAGCGGGGTTTGCTTGTTTTTGGGACCGAAGTTGGGTCCAAATTGACACGGCCTATTCCCAAATCAAGGTCAACAGATCAGCGTGCATTGACTGGCTTAAGTGAATTTCGGCGCCAGTTCTTACTTACCCGTTGCTCGCGCAAAGGCCTTACAATCAAGGTCTGTCCTCAAGCTATCAACCCAGTTGAAACTTCTCACAAACGCCCATGTCTATGCGCCGGTTGACTTTGGCATACAAAATATCCTTGTGGCAGGGGGCAAAATTGTTTGGATGGGTGCGTCGTTACCGTCACTTAGCGGTATACCGTTTGAAAAGCTGGATCTACAAGGCCAACGCCTCCTGCCTGGCTTTATTGATGGCCATGCCCACCTGACCGGCGGCGGTGGCGAATCGGGATTTAGTAGTCGTGTACCCGGCGTCCCTCTTTCCCACTTTACGTCAGCTGGGGTCACCAGCGTTGTTGGCGTCCTGGGTACAGACGATACTACGCGTGATACCCGATCGCTAGTGGCCCATGCCTACGGTCTTAGGGAGGAAGGTATGAGTGCATGGTGTCATACCGGCGGCTATCATCTGCCGCCTGTCACGCTCACTGGAAAAGTTCGGGATGACATAGTCTTTATCGAACCGATCATAGGCGTTGGTGAGATTGCACTCAGCGATCACCGATCCAGCCAACCCACCTTGTCAGATCTACTGCGCGTGGCAAGTGATGCCCATGTGGCAGGATTGATCACCGGCAAAGCGGGGATTATTCACCTACATCTCGGGGATGGTGTGCGTGGTCTAGACCTGGTAACACAGGCACTGGATACAAGCGAATTACCAGCCAGAGTATTCAACCCTACCCACGTTAACCGTCGCAAGGGTTTGTTTGACGAAGCTCTGGAGTTGGCCGTCCGTGGATGTACCATTGACATTACGGCGTTCCCGGTGGCCGATGATGAAGATGCCTGGCGTGCTGACCTAGGCTTAATCAAATACCTTGACGCGGGCCTTCCAGATGCTCAGGTCACCATCAGCTCTGATGGCGGCGGGTGTTTGCCGCGTTGGAGTGATCAGGGAGAAATGCTGCACATGGATGTCGGTCGGCCATCGAGCCTGATTGAGACGCTGCAGGCAGTGCTCGCCCAGGGCGTACCGCTTGAGCGTGTCCTACCCGCCTTGACCAGCAATGTCGCCGATATTCTTCGCCTGCATGGCAAAGGCAGAATTGCAATCAATAACGATGCCGATATGCTCGTGATCAATCCAGATAACATCATCACCGATGTCATGGTCGGAGGCAGCTGGCATGTCTCGAGCCAGAAACAGTGCATCTATGGCACTTTCGAAAACACAACTGCAGATTAAGAAACACTAAGTATGAGTCCATCAACCAGTAACGATAATAGTGAGCGCGGATACATCATTCCGATTGGTGGTGCTGAAGAAAAACTCAACAATCCCGAAATTCTAGCCCGCTTTGTCGAAGTGTGTGGTGGCAGCAGCGCTCGCATTGCCATCATACCGACTGCATCCGAACTCGAAGACACTGGCCGCAACTACGAAAAACTGTTTCGTAAACTCGGCATTCCGCATGCACGGGTGCTGCCTTTTATCACTCGCGAAGACTGCCAGTCTAATGAGCACCTCGACTATATCGAGTCGGCTGATGGTGTGTTCATGACCGGTGGGAATCAACTGCGGCTGTCAACAACGCTTGGTGGCACACCCGTCGCGCAGCTCATCCGTCGACGAAATGCCGTCGGCATGCATGTTGCCGGCACATCCGCAGGTGCCGCATTCATGCCAGAACACATGATTGCCGGCGGCTCTGAAGGCAGCACACCCAGGCCCGATATGGTGACCCTAGCCCCAGGTTTAGGCTTGACCAATAATTTCATTATCGATCAACATTTTCGCCAGCGCGATCGTCTGGGTCGATTGCTAACCGCACTCGCCTACAATCCATTTGCCGTGGGTATTGGACTGGACGAAGATACCGCAGCATTCATCAAACCTGGCGATAGTCTGGAGGTTGTCGGCAGCGGTGGCATCACCATTGTTGATCCACGAGAACTGGAATTTTCATCAATGGACAAAGCCCGTCGTGGCGATCCTGTCAGTCTCATTGGCGTCAAGTTACACATCCTGGTCTCCGGCGGCCGGTTTGATATCGCTGATCGTAAAGCGTTTGCCAGCTAATCAACTAGTGGGAGTTTCCGTATGAAGATCATCAGCACCAATGCCTACACTGGACCCAATATTTATGCACACTTCCCCGTCATGCGGCATGTGCTGGACCTGGGCGAGTTAGAACAATGGCCAACGGCCCGGCTTGGCAAAGCGTATATCGACGCCCTTCTGGCCTGCCTTCCTGGTCTGCAAGAGCACGGTTGCTCCTATCGCGCCGCAGGTGGATTCGAACGTCGGCTACGTGAGGATGAGGGAACCTGGTTGGGCCATGTCATGGAGCATGTTGCGATCGAGCTTCAGAACGTAGCCGGCGCGGATGTCAGCTTCGGTCGTACCCGGTCAATCGACGGGCAGCCCGGTCACTACAATATGGTGTTTCAATATCTGGACGTCGATGTGGCGCGTGAGGCAAGCAAACTCTCGCTGGAATTATTGCATAGCTTGTTGCCAGCAGACATACAAGTCGGTAGTCGGCCCGATTCGCAGTGGAGCTTTTCCGATGAGCTTGAAACCTTCGTGCATCGAGCGCAAAGGCGCGCATTTGGACCCAGCACAGCATCCCTGGTTCGAGCTGCCGAAGAACGCGGTATACCGTGGCTTCGATTAAATAACCAGAGTCTTGTCCAGTTCGGTCACGGACGGCACCAACAGCGCATTCAGGCAACCACCACCTCAAAAACCAGCAATATTGCGGTGGAACTTGCCTCCGACAAAGAAGAAACCAATACCATCCTGCGTGATCTCGGACTACCCGTGCCTGACCAGCGCATTGTTCGTTCATCCAGTGATGCAAAACGTGCCGCACAACGGATCGGTACACCGGTTGTCATGAAACCATTGGCTGGTAATCACGGTCGAGGTGTTTCAGTCAATCTGAACACAGCTGATGAAATCGAAGCAGCTTTTGAGATAGCGTCACAGCATGGGCGCAACGTTGTGGTTGAGAGTTTTATTGAGGGCTACGATCATCGATTGTTAGTGATTAACGGAAAACTGATCGCCGCGGCCAAACGCATGCCCGGTCATGTGGTTGGCGATGGCACGCACACCATTGAAGAGCTTCTCTCAATCGTGAATCAAGACCCACGCCGTGGCTTTGGCCACGAAAAAGTGCTCACACGACTTGAGATGGACGATCAGGCAGAAAAACTATTAAGCCAACTTGGCTACGATGTTCACACAGTGGCACCTGCGGGTGAAGTGGTCTTCCTGCGTTCAACCGCTAATTTGTCAACTGGTGGGGTTGCAATCGACGTTACAGATATCATTCATCCCGATAATGTGGCTATGGCTGAACGCACAATCAACGCGATTGGTCTGGATATTGGTGGAGTCGATTTTCTGACTGACGACATCACGCAATCCTATCGCGATACTGGCGGCGGTATCTGCGAAGTAAACGCAGGTCCGGGTTTTCGTATGCACGTGGCCCCAAGCGAAGGCACACCACGCGATGTTGCCGGGCCCGTGTTGGACATGCTCTTTCCTGAAGGTACACCAAACAGTATTCCCATCGCGGCCATCACCGGCACGAATGGAAAAACCACCACCTCACGCATGCTGGCGCACATTCTAAAAATGCGCGGGTACACAGTCGGCCTTACCTCCACAGATGGTGTCTACATTGATGGGCAGCTCAGCGTTTCTGGAGATATGACTGGACCCATCTCTGCAAAAATGATCTTGCGCGATCCGTCGGTTGATGCAGCAGTAATGGAGACAGCACGTGGCGGCATGCTGCGTAGTGGAGTCGGCTTCCAGAGTTGCAATGTTGCCGCGTGCCTCAATATCTCATCAGATCATTTGGGCACAAAAGGTATCGACACTCTGGAGCAACTGGCCGAGGTTAAACGCGTACTAATTGAGATTGCCACCGATGCGGCTGTACTGAACGCAGATGATGTGCTGTGTTTGCAAATGGCCGATTACACTGAAGCAAAGACGTTGTGTTATGTCACCATGAATCCTGCACATCCATTGGTTAAACGTCATATCCAGGCAGGTGGCCAGGCGATGGTGCTCGAGCAGGGCATGAACGGGCAAATGATCACGTTGTATGATAATGAGGTGCATGTACCACTACTCTGGTCGCACCTTATTCCGGCGACACTTGAAGGCCGTGCATTGCACAATGTTCAGAACGCCATGTTTGCAGCAGCACTAGCCTACAATATGGACACCAGTCTGGATGACATTCGTCAAGGCTTACGCACGTTCGATGCATCCTTTTTTCAAACACCTGGGCGTATGAACATCTACAACGAACATCCGTTCAAGGTGGTTCTGGATTACGCACACAACCCCGCTGCAATAAAAGCGATGTGTGAGCTGATTGATCGCTTAGGCGCTGAGAATCGCAAAATCGTCGTGTTGTCAGCTCCAGGCGATAGGCGTGATGAAGATATTAGGGAGATAGCGCATATCGCAGCTTCACATTTTGATCATTTTATCTGTCGATGTGATGATCATCGCCGCGGCCGAGGCGTCGATGAAGTGGCGAATATGCTCAAATATCAACTGATAAAGGATGGCATTGCAGACGATCAGATCACGGTTATCGCAGACGAGCAACTCGCCACTACCGCCGCACTGCAAATGGCCGTGCCTGGTGACTTGCTGCTGGTACTTGCCGATGAAATAAAGCGCACCTGGAAACAGATTATCTATTTTAATGCAGATGTCACCATGAAAGCGAAACAGTCAGTGGCGGCAAAACGCACCGAACTTCCAATGATGGAACTCGACCTCGGTGACGATCTTGAAATCATCAGCGACGAACGGGGCGTGCGCATAGCGCGAGAGGCAAGCGACTAAGGGCCCCGTGAAATAAAGCCTGGGACAAACACTATGGAACTTCTTGATGCCCGTCGTCTGACAGGCCCAAATCTCATCTTGAATCGGGCGGGTACCGTGCTTGACGTACGGTGCACTGCTGAACAAGCTCGCACCCTGCTGCCACTTTGGGAGGCACAGGTCAGGGTAATGTTAGCGAATCTGAATTGGCCCTCAGAAACGGTTGCCCACAAATCACGGCTTAGTGGTATCAGCTTAGCTCTTAGTGCGCCCATTGATGCCTTGTACACCGCTACCGAGATTAATGAATGGTGCTACGCCAGGTGTGCTATCGCGCTAGGCATTCCGTATTTGCCTGTCGCAGGCGACTCTGTCGTTCTGGACTTTGATGAACAGCTTGAGAATATTCATCAGGCTCTGGCACTGGAAGCCAGCCCCGGCTTAAGCCAATTGGCATCAGGCGCGCGCGAAAACCACGTCTCGATGCTGTGGGACGACGATGAGGTCTCGCTGGGCTTGGGCAAGCACGCTCGCGTGTGGCCAGTGGATGATCTTCCCGATCCGCAATCTATTCCTTGGACGATGTGTGGTGACATCCCTGTCGCGGTTGTGACGGGTACCAATGGCAAGACCACAACGGTCAGACTCGTCAGCCACATTGTGCAAGGTGCAGGATTTATCACAGGCTTTTCGTCGACCGATGGCATTGTGTTAAATGAGAAAAATGTTGATTCAGGTGACTGGTCTGGCCCGGGAGGTGCTCGCATGTTGCTTCGACAGCCCAGGCTTGACGTTGCCATACTGGAGGCTGCGCGTGGTGGCTTACTCAGACGTGGGCTTGGCATAGATCACGCCAACGTCGCGCTCATTACCAACATCAGTAAAGATCATCTTGGCGACTTTGGCTCTGAGAATCTGCAGGAACTTCTGGCTATAAAATGGGTAGTCGCACAGGCTGTTGAACACAATGGAGTGTTGATTCTCAATGCCGATGATCCGCTACTAACTGCCAAAGCATCCGAGTTTAACGGCACTATCGTGTGGTTCAGCCTCAGCGCTGATAATCCGCTTGTGCACAAGCACACCAACGATGGCGGTGTCGCCTATGTATACGATCAAGTGAACCTTGTGCGCGTGCAAGCTTCTGGTAATGACATTATCTGCGCCGTAGAGATGATTCCGCTAACCCTGGGCGGTAAGGCAACACATAATGTGGCTAACGCGCTTGCAGCGGTTGCCATGGCATCACAACTAGGTGTCGCCGATACGGCTATCAGTAAAGGACTGCAATCGATGTCCTTTAAACACAATCCCGGCAGACTCAATCTTTACACCATTAAGGGCGTGACTGTTGTCGTGGACTATGCGCACAATCCAGCAGGTATGCAGGCCATGGCTCAATTTACACAGGCACTAAATGCTACGCGAACATTGGTAGCCTTTAGCCAACCTGGCGATCGACCGGACTCACTCATCAGAGAACTCACGCAAGCCGCCTGGAAAATAAAACCTGACAAGGTGATAGTCTCAGAGTTAGCGCAATATCATCGTGGAAGAAATCACGGTGAAGTGTTTGCCGTTATCCAGGACGAGCTGTTGCGTTGTGGCGCACAAGAGTCACAAGTACAGCACTTTGATGAAGAGTGCGATGCACTGCAATTTGCACTTGAATGGGCCAAACCGGGTGACCTTGTGGTGATGCTGGCGCTAGCAGATAGCCAGCTGATACAACAGAAACTTGCATTGTTATCGGCACTACCAGTGACTAGTAAATAGCATTTAATAATTGCGAAAAACCGGCTTTCATGTGCCAGAGCTGCTGGTGCGGCAGACGTCGACGGGCGGTTTATTCGCGTAGGTGATTTGTGGGTGGCCAAGTAGAAAACGTCACATTGGATAACAGCAATTATTCAAACTCACCCACTTATGACACCGCCGTGTCTTTAAGTAACAACACACTGCTGTTTGGTTTCCCCCGTGCTAACAATGAAAAGGGAACACAAGCCGGTGAAGTCGTTATCTATTCGTTTGAGTCTGATAGTAGGGTTAAATCACGAACCTTGCTCTCACCTGACGGAGCTAGTTATAGCAATTTTGGAGAAAACGTAAAGGTAGATGAAGACATATTAATAGTCATCGGTCAGCGTTCAGCAGCCAACTACTCAGACGCAGCTGAACAAGCGTACATCTACAATAGGGGGAACGATGGCCAATGGGTGCCAGGCCAGACTCTGACTGGAACACTGTCCGATGGACGTACTTGGAATTCATTGAGAGACTCGATTGACGTTGATGGCGATACCCTGTTCATCGGCAGCCCGGTTAACGACGGACACGTGTTCGTATACAACAGAGATTCAAGCAATAGTTGGAATCAGACACAACTGTTGGAAGTTGCTTTTGAGTTAGGTGTCTATGGAGATTTCGGATCGGCTATAGCCATCGATGGAGATATCGCATTGATTGGTGCAAATGGCTTGTCACAATAATCAGGGGGCAATTTAATCAGTTTAAACAGAATGATAACGGGCAATGGATTGAGAACAAGCGATAAGTATCGACAATAGGTACGCCCGGAGGTCAATTTGGAAGCACAATTAGTTTGTCTGGTAATACCTTGGCTGCCAGTCAAAATTGTTCTGGAGTAGCTGGCCAGCCGGATGTGCACATTTACGAAAATATTGCGGTGGCCAACGATTAAAATTCGGCCCGAGTAGATCGCCCATCCACACGGCTTTCCAGTCGATGAGTGGAAGAGGCGAGTTGTCGAGGCATACGGTTAAGCGCCTTTTTCTAGCGCATCACGATAGTGCTCTAAGTTCTGGACTAGCATTTTTTTAAATTCCTCGGTGTAGTAGTTGACCGCGTCCTCATGAATTTCATCGAATTGCTCTAAGGTTCCAGCCTTTTGGACCGTAACAAAAGCGCTAAATCGCGATGCTCCGTAAAGAAAGGCGGAGTTCACAGTTGATGACTCAGCATCAGTTAGCTGCCGATTAGCACAATCGATAAATCGATCGGCCATTTTACGAAAGCGGAGATTGGAATCGGATTCTGGATTGATATCAGGTCTTGTCATAGCTTTTTTATGTCGCTTTTTAGAGTGAAGCATCTTAGCGCATGCGGCAAGGGGTATTGCACGGGTAAGGCGCTTGCATTCCAAAGGTTACCGAATTAGTCACGATGCTAATGCCCTTAACGCCCTAGACGCAATGCGCAAAATGTGGTATCAGATGTTGCGTTTACTAGGCGTTGCGATGCCTTGAGTCTTCTGACCACACCTTCTACCCTACTTTACCGAATTTGTAGGTTTCATTGGTTTTAGCTCGCAATAGGATTCAGGAAATATCAAATCCCTGATAGTTATCATCTGCCACTTTTTGACAAATATCACGGTACTTGTCTAGACCTCCCGCATAGGGCATGAATACGCGAGGCTTCCCCGGAATATTTGCGCCAAGGTACCAAGAGTGTTTTACTTTTGGAAGCAAAGTCTTGTCCGCTTCAGCATTCGTTTCGCTCACCCATGATTCTACCGACGACTCGGGGGATTCAATTAATGTGTATTCCTGCTCTTTCATATAAGCAATACAATTGCTTATCCATTCCACGTGCTGCTCAATTGCACTTGGCATGTTAGTCAATACAGATGGACTTCCGGGACCCGTTATCATGAACAGATTGGGGAATCCTGCTACCTGCAATCCTAAGTGATTTCGCGGCCCGGCAGACCAGGCATCACTGAGCTTCTGCTGCTTGCGTCCACGAATATCCAATCTCAGCAGCGTGCCAGTGATTGCATCGTACCCGGTCGCAAACACGAGTACGTCCAGGTCATAATGTGTTTCACATTCCTGGCCACGGCTATCGGCCCCTCGGCAAATAATTCCACTTTTAGTGATCTTTGTAATGGGTGTTTTTTTAAGATCAACCAACTCGACATTTTTTTGGTTATATGTCTCAAAGTACCGTGTATCAATGGGTGGACGTTTTGCCGCGTAAGGATGGTCTATATCTGACAGGGCAGACGCGGTATCGGGGTGCTCAACTAGCTCTCCAATTTTTTTACGTATAAAATCAGCAGCCGTTGAGTTGGCTTCTTCGCTACTTAATAGGTCAGAGAAAGTGGAACGGAATTTAAGCCCCCCGGTTTCCCATGCTTTTTCGTACAAGGCGGCACGATCTTCAGCAGATGTCTCTAGAGCTTTCTGATCGCTAATTAACCAGCAGTGTCCATTACTGTTACCGCGAGTTAATTCTCGTGTCTCAGCGGCATTACGTTTATGGGCATTACGGTCTTCAGCAGTTAGTTCATGGTTGCGCGCGGGCACGCTGAAATTGGCGGTACGTTGAAAAACGGTTAAGTGTTGAGCCGTTTTTGCAATGACCGGTGCTGCCTGAATCCCCGTTGAACCAGTCCCTATCTGCCCCACACGCTTTCCCTCAAACTGAACCCCGTCATGTGGCCATTGCCCGGTGTGATACCACTCACCTTGAAAGTCTTCGAGTCCGTCAATCTCTGGAACGTTTGCACTCGATAAACATCCAACCGCCGTGATCAGGAAGCGTGCGCGATAGTACTGACCCGATGCCGTTTCTATATCCCAGCAACTATCCTCTTCATTAAATCGGGCAGATACAACGCGTATGCCAAACTCAATACTGCGGCGTAAATCGAATCTGTCTGTAACGTGGTTTAGATAATCGACTATTTCAGTCGGGCCAGGATAACGCTCGGACCAATTCCATTCCTCCGTAAGGCTTTTTGAAAACGTATAACAATAGACGTGACTTTCAGAATCACAACGTGCTCCAGGGTAGCGATTCCAGTACCAGGTGCCACCGACCCCCTCACCTGCTTCCAGAAGCTTAACGTTTAAACCAAGATTTTCCCGTAAGCAAAAAAGTTGGTAGAGCCCTGAAAAACCGGCTCCTATCACCACTGCGTCGAGCATCATAAACTCTGATTGTTGCGTATTTCTTCAATTATAATCACGTCCGAGTAATGTGGTGTGCTTATGTTTGCATACTCCACATCAGACAATATCTCTTTACTGACGAATCAACAGCCGTCTGCGCCGTCCTGCTGAGAGGTTTAAGCGCAGATGCTCGTCTCTCACACCAACTAACCCTCATATCGATATGCGTGCCATTGGGAGGCCGAGCAGCTGAGTTGCTGCATCGGATCATCAATACAATGTATCTCGATACAGTTCATCCACAGCAGACTGCTCAATGGAGTCGACGTGAAGTCCTGTGTGATCTCTGATGATTTCACCCAATGTCGCCACAGGGCGAGCGCTAAGCCACGTTTCCGGTTTCCACAAGCCAGCTCTTAACGGAGCTTTGCCACAGTGTGTAAATATCTGCTCAGCGTGTACACGAATCACTGTTAAGGGGATTTTGCCGTTATATTCAAATTGCTTACAAATGTTCGGATCGTCAGTGATTTCAGCTCGCCCGTTTACACGTAGTGTTTCCGTTACAGTTGGAATTAGAAACAGCAAAGCAACTTTGGGATGCTCAAGAATGTTAAGCAGGCCATCAATTCTGTTGTTGCCAAGACGATCAGGAATGAGAAGAATGGTGTCACTTTCAACAGTAACAAATCCAGCAGGATCACCTTTTGGTGATAGGTCAAGGTTGCTGCCATCCGATGTTGCGATCAAAACAAACGGTGAGTGTTCTATGAATTGCCGGCAGTGCTTATCAAACCGCGTTATATCTTTTACCGCAGCACGTGGGACTACGGGGCCGTAGATTTCTCTCAGTTTTTCGGGTGTCATTGGCTGCTTCAATTTGTATGCTCCGAGGATCGCTTCGATTTACATTATACAGCGTCAACATTAGTGACTGCATTAGCAACATCTGTTTACCCAAAGGCCCGACCCCTCAGCTGATCCAGAAAAGCACTCACCACAGTACTGTGATTATTGCGCTTTGAGAATAAGACATCCTTGAGTACATTCAGAGGACAAATATGAATTTCAAGCCGCCTGTAGCATCGGATTAAGAGCGGTTAACCTATTGCGGCTACACAGACGACAGTCTTGTCCTACTTGGCGGACTGCCGCCTGATTCAGGAACTCTTAAGACTGCCGGTTACAACGATTCGACGTTCTTGCGCACACTGACAAGCTTTGCTACCACTGCTTTGTCATCACATTGTGACTCACGAATCAGCTGTGCCAGCTCATTCATCTCTGCCAGCAAAACTGATTTGATGTCGGAAACCTTAGCAAGTCCATTCTCACTGTGTTGATTGGCATCAACCAGTGCTTCCAGTTCGGATACAGCTCTGAGAAGAAACGGAGAAATCTCGTGGGTGGTTTCCATACGAGCGGTTCCGCCGTCAGCGATAACCGTTTTCAGCGAACGACCAAAATTGTATTTACGGCTATAAGGTAGCAACGATCCTTTTGCACGTTTGTAGTTAACGCGCAGAACGTCTTTGTCCTTACCGTCCTGTCGCAGACTGTAGTGTGAGATCTCATGGAAGCGAGTGATACCCATTTCTGCGAGAGCACGATAGGCGTCGAATTTTAGTACGGCATTGGCGGACATGATGGTTTCCTGTGTATTGGATCGAGAATTCTTGAAGATGCTTTACAGCCGAATTAGTTATCGGCTGTATCTACGGCAAATATAGGCCAAATGCTGCAGCGCACAACACCCAGCGTGGAACAAGTCCCGCAACCATTTTGAACGAATAGGCACTAATTACCAGTCGCCGCCCATCCCACCGCGAAAGCTGTGATGCAACATTCCAAAAACACGACTCCTTTACCACTATGTCATGGAGAAAGGAGGCGACGGTACTGCATCAGAATTTGAATTCTGCGATCTCTATCTAGATAAAAGTGACTGAATGAAGGTCTTGACGCCCTCTATGCCCTCTTTTTCCATTATCCGGATAGTTTCTGAACCAACAACCGCGATATCAGTTTTTCCATTCAGAAATTCGAAATCCTCACGTGACTTGACGCCGAAACCAACCGCCAGCGGTAGGTTGGTATTTGCGCGGCAGCGTTCAAGGTAATTAGCAAGATCTGCGGAAAATGCAGTGTCTTTGCCCGTTACCCCTTTCCGGGCAACAGTATAAATAAATCCGGAACTGTTATCACTCAGGAAACGCATCCTGTCTTCAGGTGTATTGGGTGTAAATATGTGGATTGGCGATAACTCTGCATCATTCATTGCATCAAGATATTCCCGACCTTCCACGGGTGGCAAGTCCGGAATGATACATCCTTGGATTCCAATGGATTTACACCGATCAACAAAGGTCTTGATGCCTTGACAATACAAAATGTTGTAGTAAGTCATAAAGACAAAAGGTATATCAAATTCCGCACAGAGCTTTTCAGCAACTTCAAAACTACGCTCAACCGTCGCTCCCGCTTTGAGTGCTTCTGCATTGGCCTTTAAAATTACCGCACCGTCTGCCATTGGCTCTGAAAAGGGAATCTGTAGTTCAATGAGATCGACGCCTGCATTGACCATGGTCTCAACCAGCCGCACTGAGTCGTCAAAGTTGGGATAACCCAGCACAATATGCGTCATCAACAATAAATCTTTTTCTTTGCGCGCACGTCTTATTGCTTGCTCAAGCATCGGGCATCTCCTGCTGGTATGCTTCGGCTTTATCAATAATAAACTGACGCCACTTTGGATCGTCAACGGCGTCAGCAACAGTAAATATGTCCTTGTCTGCACGCCCAGACATATTAATGAGTATGTTGTCGTCTGGAGACATCGTAGGCGCTTCGCGATAGGCCTGTGCAAAAGCGTGCGATGTTTCCAGTGCAGGAATCAACCCTTCATATCGCACGGTGGTTTGCATCGCAGCAACCACGTCTTTATCGGTTGCGGCTTCAAAGCGAACTCGCTTAGTCTCGTGCAAATGACTCAAGATAGGTGAAACCCCGACATAATCGAGCCCTGCAGACACACTGTGTGTCTTCTGCATCTGCCCATCTCTGTCTTGAAGAAAATAAGTTTTGTAACCTTGCGCAACCCCTATGGTGGCTTCGTCGTAGGCCAAGCGCGCGGCATGTTCGCCTGAACCGCGCCCTCGGCCGCCCGCTTCAACGCCTATCAGCTCTACTGCCTCGTCATCCATAAAACCGCTAAAAATACCCATCGCATTGGAGCCACCACCTACGCAGGCATATACGCGCGAAGGTAACTTGCCAGTACGTTCAAGCATTTGCTCACGCGATTCAGTACCGATAATCGATTGAAACCAACTCACCATTTCCGGAAAAGGATGCGGTCCACAGGCAGTACCGAGTGCATAGTGAGTGTCGTCCATGTTGTTCACCCAGTCCCTGAAAGCCTCGTTAATAGCGTCTTTCAAGGTCTGACTTCCACTTTCGACGGCTACTACAGTTGCGCCTAATTGTTCCATCCAGAAGACATTGGGCCGTTGCCGCGCAACATCATGCGCACCCATATATATCGTGCAGTCAAAACCAAATTTTGCTGCCATTGTCGCAGTGGCAACACCATGTTGGCCGGCACCGGTTTCAGCAATAACGCGTTTCTTGCCCATTCGGCGTGTCAACAGCCCCTGTCCCATGACGTTATTGACCTTGTGGGCGCCAGTGTGATTTAGGTCTTCGCGTTTAACGTACAAGCTAGCACCACCGAGTTTCTCTGACATATTGTCGAGCCGGGTAATGGGCGTTGCACGACAGGAGTAGGTGGACATCAATTCCACAAACTCTTCCCAGAAATTGGGATCGTTACGTGCTGTCAGATAGGCGGTTTCAAGTTCATCAAACGTAGGCACTAGAATTTCGGGGATAAACGCTCCACCAAACCCGCTGAAATAACCACTGTTTCTCATAATTGTAAATGCTCCAAATCAGTTGCTGTACGCCCTGCCGTTTCGCTAGACACGGCACGTGCGGGATATAAGGTTTGTGAAAAATCAAAGTTGCTGGTTACGCAAATAATTTCTGCGTGTAAGGCACTGCGCTGCACATCAAAATGAAGTTCACGATAAACGCGCAGCAACGGTGTGCCCATCGGTATTTCAAGTTGCTTGGCTTGTCTTTCGTCTGCGCTAATCACCGAGAATTTCTGATCTGCGGAAGACGGTTCAAGAAAAAACACTTCACGCACCAGCGTAGATAATGATTGATTGGCAAGCGAGCGTTTTTCCAACCCGGCAAACAGATCGGCGTCAAACCACAAAGTCTCGTAGAGCACAGGTGTGCCATCTACTGTGGCACGTCGCTCTATACGCAAACATTCCTCGCACACCTTTGAATCATCGGTGGGTGAGCTGTTGGAGCCTGCACTGGATTTATGTTCCCGAACTGGCCCTTTAATGAGTTTGAGTCTGGAATCAAAACCGCTTTTTTGTAACGCAGCACTTGTTCCTGCTAATGAAAACAGATCAATTGATCGAGCTGGTGATATGACATAGGTGCCAGACCCTCTGCGCCGCTTGAGCAATCCCTGTTGCACGAGAGAGTCTGTTGCCTGCCGAACCGTTGGACGACCAATGCCATAGCACCGGGCAAACTCATGCTCAGAAGGAATCCGCTCCGCTACAGCATAGAAACCACCCTCAATATCCATACGGATTTTATCGGCAAGCTGGCGATACAAAGGAATTGGCGAATCTGCATTTAGTGCCATGGATCAAATTTTCAACAGGGCTGCTTGGTAAGAAGGAACACACTTATAAAAACAACTCGATCACCTAACCACCCGATTTCAAATAGTCAGAATTCGTGGGCTAGCGTGAAACGACAAGATATTGTTAGAGTGAGAATACGGTAATGGCTGCCAAGTTGTCAAGACAACTTGAAGTCGAGACTACATTGTGTGATCGCAGACATATATATCCCTTTTTGTAAATGAAGTTCTTATCTAAAGTCTATAGGCAGCAACACCGCCAGTGTGTAGAGATCAAGCAATGCGATCATCAGCGCTACGACTACATTGTTGCTAACGCTCTGATGCTTTATCAAGGGGACTTAGTAGGATGCTGTTGTCTTGGAATTTGGCTCCTAAGCACACGACCCCGTCATTTCACTTTACTCGTAATTTTTTTAGTACCCCAGTCTGTTAATGATTGTTTTGAACAACATACAGTTATTACGAGCATCCGCTTTAGGATGGACCATATGCGTGCTTATTGTCTTTATCTAAATCTTGATTAGTCCAATTAATGCAATTGCCAGTATAACCATCGCTTTTAGCCGGTGACCTCCTCGCTTGAGAACCATGCCGCTGGCCTCGGCGTACTCGTGCGCAGCACTTGATAAAAATTGGAAAGGTGACATTTTTGTCTGTACACCGCCTAAATGCGGAGCCACATGGGCCATCACAATCGTAACAATGTTGGCTCAGGCTAGAACCGATATAGCACCTCAAGAACTGGTGCAATGGGTGGATGCTGAGGTTATTCGGATCAATGACACAGTGGATGCCCTAGCCGCGCAAACCCATCGTCGATGTATCAAATCGCATACGCCATTTGATGGTGTCCCTTGGTATTCTAATGCTGCCTACATTGCTGTTTATCGCCATTCTATCGATGTACTTTTTTCCCTGGGAAAACATCTGGCTGAGGTTTACCCATTTTTGGCGTGCGGGCAATCTGAATCATCGCCTTTTCAAGTTTATCGTAGCAACTATCCGCTCGGCTCTCACCCCATTGATCAAGCTATATTTCCCGATTTCTTTCAGGTCAGAGCGCGCCTTTTTTGGATTTCTGAATTTCAAGCATTAGGAGGCAGCAAACCCTCTTCACGCTTGGCTTCCAGACGGATTTCATCCATGTCCAGAATGCCGTCATTACCACTTTCTTCACTTTCAATAATAGCTTGTCGGAGAGCTTCTACTTTCTACTCATGCTCCTCCAACAATCGCAATCCTTGGCGAATAACCTCACTAGCTGAGCCATAGCGCCCATGCTGAAGTTGAGCGTTGATAAAGCCATCAAAATGATCGCCTAATTTGATGCTGGTGTTTTTTGCCATGCGTATTCTCCGCCTCGGTAGTACCACGTAGTACTATTTAATAGTACCTATAGGCAAATAGAACACCCCCTTGACCAGCGGGAACATTTGCGTAAAAGTGAACAGATGGCCGACGAATTGTTCATCCACTGAAAGCACTATTTTTATAGGCAAAGTGAACCGTCAGAATATCGACATCAATTCCCGATCGTGGCCGAGAGCCATAGCTTCCGCTGGCAGGTGCCGAGCTAACATCCTCCATAAAGCCAGAATCTGTGTCCCAATTGAACTCTTCTGGATTCACACACCTACAAACTACGGCTCTACTCGACGGATTGTTGTACCAGATTGACTAAAGTCCAAGAGAGGCAATTTCGAATAATCAGTTTCTTGGCGTACGATATAATCCGAATCCTTTATCGTCTTCTTGTTCAAGATGATGCTGCCAGTCATCTAGGGCAATTAGGTCTTTATAGCTGTACAAATGCTTTGTCAGATGTCATCAAAGTAGCGTTCACTGCCAAGGCGTGTGCGGCAATCATCATATCCACTATGCAGCCGAGGCCAGCCAGTTAGCAAATCGAACGACTCAGCAGACGTTTTTGACATGTTCGAAAAATGGGTAAGTGACGGAAATCAATGTGAAATCAATCCGCTCGATATCCGATCTGCTCCAGAATATCGTTAAGCACCTGCAGATTGCGTCGATAATCAATGGTCAGATGCCCCGTCGCCAAATCCAATGACACAGAACTACCCAGTTGTTCACCCAATCGACGCTGCAACCTCAGTGTTTGCGGATCTTTGAACTGCCCTTCCCTGCTTGCTCACCGAATCAGCGCGCGCTGCTTTTTCGGTTTGACGCACTGACCAAGGACCCCGAATCGCCTCTGTTGTGATTTGCATTTGTCGTTCAACGGAGGCGATCACAGCAATCGCTTTAGCCTGCCCAAGATTCAACAAACCCTCCCCAACGGCCTGCTGAATCAGTTCTGGCAATCGCAACAATCTGAGCAGATGCGCAATGTGCGAGCGACTGCAACCTGCAGTTCTTGCCAGAGCAGCTATAGTGCCGTGTGAGCGCCCTTCTGGAAGCTTATCGAGCCAGGCGGCATAGCGCCGCCAATTAAGAAGCTGTGCATACGGCTGTGTCCGTAAGCCCGCATGACAATTGTAACCAGACATTTTCAGTGGTTTTTAATATTGGCAATGCATGAAAAATTGCACGACTGGATTCTCGACTACCATCCCAGGCAACAAATACGAATTCTCCGAGGGACTTGTCTTGATAGTCTTCAGGTACTTCGATTGATGGACGTGAGCTGTGGGATATGATGTATGCGATATGTTCTTGTGCATTGCAGTTGTCAGTGTTTGTTAGCTCTGCGCTGATCAACAATACATCCACGCTTCTCGCTTGTTCCATAACGGCTGCGGACACGTTGGAAAGCAAGTTTTGGTCATCCGAATCCTTATGATTTCTGCCGAAACCGCAGCTTCACTTGCGTGGACAACATACGGCTTAAGAGGATGCGCAATATAGGTACCAATCAGATGCGACCCCTGCTGATTGCGAGAAGCCGACCAATCAACGGTCACCGAAGTCGCATCGAAGTGGACACTTCAATCAAGAACGTTGATGTGCAACATTTGTTGAAATTATTAATTACTCGGTACGGCCGTCCGAAAGGTATTCGAAGTGATAATGGAGCCGAATTCATCGCGAACGACTTACAACGTTGAATGAAAAAGGAAGGAATAAGAATAGCGACAATCGACTCTGGCAAGCCTTGGCAGAATGGTACTAATGAAAGTCTCAATGGACCATTCAGAAACGAATGTTTAGATGCAGAGTTGTTTGGTAGCTTGACGGAAGCCAAGGTAGTCATCGCTGATTGGAGAAGGCGTTACAATAAACTCAGACCTCACAGTACGTATGGTTATATCACGCCAGAAATGGCATATTTTCCTAAGCGTGCAAACCGAGAAAAACTAACGACGTAACTGGACCAATAAACGGGGGCGTCTCATTGGCGGCTTGACGAAACCTATATGAAGGTTAAAGGCCAATGGAAATACTACTATCGAGCGGTGGACAAACAGGGCAAAACAATTGCCTTCCTACTTACAGCAAAACGTGAACAGCGCGCTGCGTTGCAGTATCTGAGAAAAGCTATTGGCTCGTGCGATAAGCCAAGTCTAGGCGGCCCCGTTTAATCAACATCGATAAGAGCGGCTCCAATACCCCGGCAATACGGCAATACGGCAATACGGCAATACGGCAATACGGCAATAAAATAAGGAGGAATCCAAACGAATGGAACTTCGCCAGTGCAAATACCTCAACAACATCGGAGAGCAAGATCACCGACTGATCAAACGCATCACGAATCCGGTGCTCGGGTTCAAGAATTTCTTCTGTGCGCAAATAACTTTGGCTGGTATTGAACTGATAAGAATGCTGAAGAACGACCAAATGCGCTGCCTGGTGAGTTTATCAAAGACACCCGTCGAGCTGTCCTACGAGCTAGCAGGATAGGGCAACTGCCGCATTGGTATTCCTCGTTCATTTTTCCTGGTTGCGACACAACCATCGCTTGTCAATTGTGTGTAGTGCGATTAATGAACCAAATGAGGCGCAATTACGTTTAACAGTTACTTGTACCAGACACCCACCGTACTTAATAAACTGTGAAGTGGGTGTGCAACTGTT
>JBLHWG010000024.1:0-27018 GCA_047629055.1 Halioglobus sp. | reverse complement strand
ATGCGCCGCCGTCTTCCCACACATAATCAATTTGCTTTAGCGCAAAATCTGCATCACTTTTAGGGTTGGGCAAATACGAATGAGCTAGTTTGTCGAGTGTTATCTGAGCCATGATTCAAGCCGCCTTGGTGTCAAATGAGGGAGCATGAGCTAGCGAACCATCCGAATCCTTAAATATGTAGTAACGAGCAGGATTAAGATAGAGCGTAATCTCATCTCCGTTGTTAACGCGTTGCACCCCATGCGTTAGTGCCACCCAAGGTGCTCCAGCGCAAGTGACATGAATGTAGGTTTCGGAACCGGTAATTTCACTGGTTCCCACCGTAGCCGTTACCGCCACACTATGTGTCGATGTTTGCGTCAGAGATACGTGATGCGGCCTAAACGCCAACGTGTAGCGGCCGTCTGCAAGGGCACTTGCCCCACCAGTTCCAGGTAGATAACCAAAATTTCCAGCCTCATTGGTTAACGCCCCTGATTGCAATTGCACGCCAACCGTATTCAGCGGCGGATCGGAAAACGTTTGGGCAGTCTGCAGATTAACGGGACTGTTGTAGACATCAATGGTGGTATCGAATTGTGTAATGGCCCCCCGATGCAACGTGGCTGTTCTACCACCGAGAAGCAGAGCTTCATGAGGCTCTGTTGTAGCGTAGACAAATACAGCCCCGGTTTCTGCAAACAGTCGCGGCAGCTCCACGCGTAATTCTTCTCGAAGTTTGTAATCAAGGTTCGCTAGCGGCTCATCAAGTAACACGAGCTCGGCCTGCTTTACCAATGCTCTGGCAAGTGCGGTTCGTTGCTGCTGCCCACCCGAAAGGTTCAGCGGGGTTCGTTCTAGAAATTCCGTAAGCTTCATTAATTCTGCTGCTTCACGCACTTTCTTATCGATGTTGGGTTTGCTTTCGCCTTTCAGGCGTAATGGCGATGCGATGTTTTCATAAACAGTCATGGCCGGGTAATTGATGAATTGCTGATACACCATAGCCACGTTGCGCTTACGTACGCCATGTCCGGTCACCTTCTTGCCATTGACAAATACGTCTCCTGACGTAGGTGCGTCCAAGCCAGCCATCAGCCTCATCAGACTAGTCTTACCAGCCAAGGTCGGGCCCAACAGAACATTAAGCGACCCCTTCTCCAAGGCCAGGCTCACGTTGTTGATGTGCAGGCTGTTTCCTACTTTCTTACTAACACTATCGAGTTCGAGCATGGCGTTTTGCTTGAATATCCCATTGGATGGCAACGGTGTACGAGTGCTAACCCCAATTTTCTGTTCTGTATTTAGCGGGAGCGCATCATGAACACGCAAGTCTGTGTTCCCCTAAGACACTAACGATCAGGAAAGCGAAAGTCAATCGAAACCTACACCACTCGATGCCCAAGGCAAGTGACTAAGCACGATCTACGAATCTATTTCAGTTTCGATTGTGCGGACATCGAAACT
Organism: Halioglobus sp.; assembly: GCA_047629055.1. Lineage (GTDB taxonomy): Bacteria > Pseudomonadota > Gammaproteobacteria > Granulosicoccales > Granulosicoccaceae > Granulosicoccus. The sequence goes on along the minus strand of JBLHWG010000024.1, from coordinate 25,571 downwards.
CGCCAGTAGACGTTTAAAAGCTGGGTTAGGACACTTGTCGGTAACGAATGTATGAGTCTGGGAGATGTGTGCAATTCGAACCGGCGCAGTGCGTTCATGCTTGCTGCAGTCGGTGACTACGATGACGTGACGAGCATTTGACAGAATCGCCTGAGACACTTTTACTTCCCGGTAGTCGTAGTCCAGCAGCGAGCCTTCTTCGTCGATTGCCGATGCACCGATAACCGCAAAGTCCACTTTGAATTGGTTGATAAAATCTACTGCCGAGCTACCAATTACGCCACCATCACTGCTCCTAACTTCCCCAGAGGCAATAACCACCTTGTTTTCAGGGTATGGGCGCATTAGCGAAGCTACGTTAAGATTGTTAGTGATCACCAATAGTTGCCTGTGTTGCAACAATGCCTGGGCAACTGCCTCCGTTGTAGTACCTATGTTCACAAATAGAGAGGCATTATCGGGAATCAACGTGGCAACCGCCCGACCAATAGCCTGTTTTTGCTCCCAAGCCAACATGCGTCGCGCCTCGTAACTCATATTCTCCACACTCGAGGCGAGCCGAGCACCACCATGGGTTCGTGTCAGCAAACGCTCATCACACAGGGAGTTTAAATCCTTGCGAATGGTTTGTGGTGTGACTCGAAAGCGCTCAATAAGATCGTCGACAGAAACCACGCCAGTCTCTCGGGCAATGTCCAGAATAGAGTTACGGCGTGAATCAGTCATAGGGCCATTAGGTTCGTTTTTGTCATACGAGTTCAAAACGAAACATTAAACGAAACTTTGTTCCATGTATATATTTTTTTCAGCTCTGGCGCATTAGAATAGTCATCGAAAGAGATCCGTTGAAGATTACGCAGACTCTTGAGGACAGTACAATGCGTGCATACACCCTAAAGGAGCCACTATGAGCCAGCCTCTGCTACTCAGCATTGACCAAGGAACCACCAGCTCGAGAGCCATGCTGTTCGAGAAGGACGGTAGTACCTTTGCGATGGCCCAGCGCGAATTCACCCAGTACTACCCAAAATCGGGTTGGGTTGAGCACGATCCAGAGGAAATCTGGTCGACAACGCTTGCAGTCTGTCAGGAGGCCCTGGCTGAGGCTGCCGGCCAGAACCGGAAGGTTGCGGGTATCGGCATTACCAATCAGCGTGAAACCACCGTGATCTGGGATCGACACACCGGCAAGCCGATACACAAGGCCATCGTTTGGCAGGACCGGCGTACAGCGGATCGTTGCCGGGAGCTACACGGCCACGCTGACACATTCACTTCCAAAACCGGCTTACTGCTCGATGCATACTTTTCGGGCACCAAGGTCGCCTGGCTACTGGATAACGTGGACGGCGCACGCGCAAGAGCTGACAAAGGCGAACTGGCGTTCGGTACCATGGATACGTTTCTCATGTGGCGGCTCACAAGCGGTCGTACTCATGCTACCGATTCAACCAATGCTGGGCGCACACTGATGTTCAACATCCACGACAACCGTTGGGATGAAGAACTGTGCTCACTACTTAACGTGCCTATGTCGTTGCTACCAGAAGTACATGACTCGGCCGCTAACTTTTGCACCACCGACAAATCAGTACTCGGCGTAAAACTGCCCATAGCGGGAGTTGCTGGCGATCAACATGCCGCCTCTATTGGCCAGGTGTGTTTTCAGGAAGGCATGATTAAGAGCACTTACGGCACGGGTTGTTTCATGATGCTGAACACAGGCACCACCGCTATCCCCTCCAAAAACAAATTGTTGACCACCATTGCCTATCGCCTGGATGGAACAACCACTTATGCAATCGAAGGCTCTATCTTTGTCGCGGGGGCGGCCATTCAATGGCTACGCGACGGGCTGGGCATTATCCAGTCTGCCGAAGAGTCTGAGAATATGGCAAAGAGTATGGAAGACAACCAAGGTGTCTATCTGGTACCGGCCTTCACCGGGCTGGGAGCTCCTTATTGGGATGCCGATGCACGTGGCGCTTTGTATGGATTAACAAGGGCCACCGGACCTTCTGCAATAACACGAGCGGCGCTGGAGTCTGTCTGTTATCAGACTATGGATTTACTCAACGCCATGCGTCAAGACGGAGCCACCATTGATACAGTGCGTGTAGATGGCGGTATGGTCAACAATAATTGGCTAACGCAGTACCTGGCCAACATACTAAACATATCTGTTGAGCGACCGATGCAAACCGAAACTACGGCGCTAGGGGCTGCCTACTTAGCGGGCCTGCAATTGGGCGTGTACGATTCGCTGGATGACCTAACTGCCAATTGGCAGCAAGAAACTAATTTTTCACCGAATATGGAAGACGCTCGACGAGATCAACTGACTAGCGGTTGGGCTGATGCGGTTCGTCGTACTCGCAGTACCACGTAAGCTCTATAGAATATAAGTATTAACCATTGTTCTTTGTGCATACCGTGCATGATGTATTTCAGTAATCAACAATAAACACTCGGAAAAAACATGCGTGCTTTTTTTGTCAGAATCAAATGTGAGCTGGGACAGTCATACAACGTCGCCAATCAGATTGCAGAGCTTGAAATCGCATCCGAAATCTATTCTACTGCGGGTGCTTTTGATTTGTTACTCAAATTGTATCTCGAAGAAGACGATGATGTCGGCCAATACGTTAATTCCCATATACACGCTGTTAGAGGCATTAGAGATACAGAAACCCTCGTAACATTCCGAGCGTTCTGATAAATCTTTGTATTGGCCCTATGCAGATTTTTCTGCAAGCCTGCGACTCAATGTTTCTTCCCACGCAAGTGATGTCCTAACAATGACATCCAAGTCGTCGAATTCTGGTGTCCAATCCAGTGTTTGATGAATTTTTTCCACGGCAGCAATCAAAGCGGGTGGATCTCCTGCACGTCGAGGCTGCTCAACAACGTTAAGCTGTTTACCGTGAATACGTTGTGTAGCCTCTATAACTTCACGGACACTAAAGCCCTTACCATAGCCGCAATTGACCAGCGTAGACTCTCCACCTTTGCGCAGGTAGTCCAGTGCAGACAGATGGGCACTGGCAAGATCGGTTACATGGATGTAGTCACGAATACCGGTACCATCAGGTGTGTCGTAATCTGTACCGAACACCATCAATTGGTCACGCTTACCTAATGCAACCTCGGCAGCTACCTTGATCAACAGAGTGGCCTTTTTGGTTGATTGACCAATTTTCCCTGAAGGATCGGACCCTGCGACATTAAAATAGCGAAGAATAACGTGCCTCAAATCGGTTGAAAAACTCAGATCCTTGAGCATGTGCTCAGACATTAGCTTGGACATGCCATAGGGGTTTATCGGTGCTGTCTGTAATTCCTCAGAGCACGCCGTAGAACTATCACCGGGAATCCCATAGGTGGCTGCAGTTGACGAAAAGATAAATTTATCAACACCGGCCTCTGAACAGCAACGCAGAAGGTTCAGCGTATTCTGCGTATTGTTCGCGTAATACTTCAGTGGGCTTTCAACACTCTCGGGGACAATTGTGTGAGCGGCAAAGTGCATCACCGTATCAACATTATGCTCTCGCAGAATCCGGCTAACTAAATCTCTATCGCCCGTATCACCCTGGACAAACGTGCCGAATAACACAGCATCTTCGTTTCCAGTAGAAAGGTTATCAAGAACTACAATATTTTCGCCACGCTCACCCAGTAGTTTAACGACATGGCTACCGATATAACCTGCACCGCCAGTTACCAGAATACTCGCTCTGTTGCTACTATCAGTCATTGACATACTTTTCATGTTTGGGAATTTGTCCTTATCGCTGTATGTGTCGACCTGCCACCGAGTGTCTTGAGACACGCGCAGGTGCTATAACACCTGTTCATGCTAGGGAAAATCACGTGACTACTAGAGATCTACTCGCCCAACTAATAAGCTTTGACACGGTTAGTCGTCATTCCAATATCGAGCTCATGCATTACGTGAGCCAATGGTTGGAGGGTAACGGCATTGCATCAAAACTGATTCCGAATCACGATGGAAGCAAAGCAAACCTTTATGCAACCGTCGGGCCCGAAGGGCGTAATGCGCCGTTCTCCGGTGGGGTCATGTTAAGTGGGCACACCGATGTCGTACCCATAGATGGCCAAAACTGGACAAAGCCCGCTTTCAGCCTGACTGAGCAGAATAATCGCTACTACGGGCGTGGATCTGCAGATATGAAAGGATTTGTTGCTTGTGCTCTGAGTGCAATGGCCAGCGCTAAGAACCTTCCGCTTCAATCACCCATGCATCTGGCTCTCTCCTACGATGAGGAAATCGGCTGCGTTGGAGTTCACTCACTGATCGATCATCTGTCGCATCTCCCTGTGAAACCTTGCCTGTGCATCGTGGGCGAGCCTACAGAGATGAGCGTGGCCACCCGTCATAAGGGGAAAATTGGCGCGCAGGCAACCTTCACGGGGCGAGCCGGGCATTCAGCACTGGCACCTCACGGCTTGAATGCCATTCATCTGGCCTGTGACTTCATTGCCCACCTAAGAGAGCTACAAGTGCAGCTAGCGGCACCATTCGCAGGTGAAGACGCAACACAGGTACCATATTCTACGGTTCACGCAGGCATTATTAGTGGAGGCACTGCACTCAACATTGTTCCTGACAACTGCAGTGTCGCTTTCGAAGTTCGCAATGCAGCTGAAGACGATGCACAAGCGATACTGGATGGCATTATCACGCACAGTACAAACACGGTAGCTGGCCATCATGCACGTATTCCCGAAGCCTCCGTCACATTCGAAATATTCAATACCTACCCAGGATTGAACACACCAGAAGATACCTGGGCAGTTGAATTTGTTAAATCACTAACTGGTGCAAATAGCTGTACAGAAGTGGCGTTTGGTACTGAAGCGGGACTATTCAGCAGTGTGCTATCGATTCCCAGTGTTATCTGCGGCCCAGGCTCCATGGCCCAGGGACACAAGCCGGATGAATTCATCAGTACCGATCAGATGGATCAATGTGAAATCATGTTAGAAAAGCTAGTCACGCGTTTGTGTCAATCGTCGCCTGGTACACCATAACTAGGCGCATCACCAGGATTCAAAGCCCTTTTTACATAATCGCCCAACTGCGGCTTATAGATATCCCACAACGAAGCCAGGCTTTCGATGGGACACTCATCGCTCCAGTCGCAGCGAAGATCTGCCACTGGCCAAGATACTTTGTCCACTATCAACATACCCGCTGAATGTATTGGGCCGGCTTCTCCACCAGCACTTAAGCCTGCCTGCATGGCATGGATAAGCCGATCTCCAAGATCCCCTTTGCTAACGATGAACGCATCGACAATAGCCTGCGGCACACCCATGTTATCCAACAAATTCCCACCGCTGGCAACATTAGGCCCAGTTGCACTCGACCAATTACCCAATGCATGCTCACCAGAATGTACGGCGGCTAGTCCCTTATGGTCAACCACAAGCACTTGTCGATAGCTTTTAAACTCTTGCGGCCCCATGACCGCAGCTAATGCTTCGTCTGCATTCCTATGAGTCTCCAATGCATCTAGCACCGCAGGCCCCAGACGCGGGTCAGTGATGTTTTGACTGGACACCGCCCCGACACCTGCTCGCGCATAGGGGCAGCGTGCGGCAACTGCCGGAGAGGATGATGAGATAGCGACACCGAACATGCCGGTGTCGCTACAACGTGCTACTAGAGAAAACGTCATTTTTATTGTTACTTCTTCAAGGCAGTCCAGATCTTATCGTAAATGCCTTGAGTCGCTTCGTCACACACTTGAACAAAGGTACCAGCCGGTGCATCTGCCGGTGGGTTTGCTTCAGGTGATGCTTTCAAGTCTGCGTCGAGTAGTTCATGCACACCTTTCACTCCTGCCGTGTACTGCGCAAAGTTGGTAACAGCCGCAATGTTGACAGGTTCTAGCAGGAAGTCCATAAACTTCAACGCATTAGCGCGGTTAGGTGCATCTTTTAACAGCACGACATTATCCATCCAGACCACATAGCCTTCCGCCGGATAGGAGTATTCAATGTTCGCGCCTTCGTTACGTGCTTTTGCACCAAAGCCATTCCATATCATGCCTACTGCAGCGTCACCTGAAACAAGTACATCCTTCGCACCATCTGAATTAAACGATGCCCACTTTGGCTTTGCGTCCTTTAACAGGCTGTTGAGCGATTCAAGTTCTGCTCTATCACTACTGCATTGTGGAATGCCCAAGTGTATTGAGGCCAATGCCATCACTTCACCTTGACTGTCTAGCATATTGATTTTACCTGCCAAAGATTCTGGCGGATCAAACAAAATGCTGGTGGTACGAATGTCTCCATCAAAGACATCACGATTAACCGAAAAACTGGTTGAACCCCACTGATACGGAATGGAGTGCTTGCGACTCGGATCAAAGCCGACATCTAACCATTGATCTTCAATATTGCCAAAGTTAGAAAGCTCTGAAGACTCGAAGGAATCGAGCATACCGTCTTTGCGCATGATTTCAACCATGTAGTCGCCGGGCACACTGACATCATAACTACCTAACTTTCCAGCTTTGAGTGAGGCCAGCATCGACTCATTAGAATCGAACGTATCCATAGTGACTTCAATATCGTTTTCTGCAGCGAACTGGTCGAGAAGCTCCTGCGGAATATATTCAAACCAGTGATAAATACTAAGTTTGCCTTCCGCTTGTACACCACTGGCGACAGTAAGCATACCGGTCGCTAATGTGGCGGCTATTAGGGTTGTTAAGCGCGATTGTTTTCTCAATTTCATGCAACTCTCCTTGGATTTTTAAAAGCTATGGGTTTGAAGACTACGGGTTCAATACAATACTTTAGTCGGATGCATTTGCTCCCGACTTACTACCTGTTCGGCCTATCCACCAGGACACCGTGACAAAAAATACCGATACGAGCAACATCAGCGTGGAAATTGCCATGATATTAGGTTTTATCCCCTGCTTTACTGCACCGAAGATAGCCGTAGGCAAGGTTTCAATGCCTGCGCCTTTTACAAAATTAGTAATAAGAAAATCATCCAGTGAAACAATGAAAGCTAACAAAGCCCCTGATATGACCCCCGGCAATAAAATAGGCAACAGCACAAACCGGAATGCCTGCCAGCGACTCGCATACAGATCGATGGCGGCTTCTTCGTAGGAACTGCTAATACCCTGCAATCGTGCAGCGATGGGCAGATAGGCGAATGGAATGCAAAATACGATGTGTGCAAGCAAGATACTCAAGTAGCCAGTTTTGAATCCGATGGCACTGAAAAAGATCAAGGTGGCAACCGCCGTAACAATTTCCGGCACCATGATTGGCAGGTTGATTAGTGCAAAGCTTGCCGACTTGCCGCGCCAATAACCGCTTCGCGTCATGCCTATTGCCGCCGATGTAGCAATTGTTGTCGAAGCAACTGTCGCCATTAATGCGATGCTGATGGAATTCCAGGCAGCGACTCTAAATTTGGTGGCCTCAACACCTGTAAACACATCCACATACCAACGAGTACTAAACCCACCCCAGCGGGTGATTGATGCGCTGTCGTTGAATGAGTACGCCATGACGACTAGCAAAGGCGCATACAACAGCACCAGGCAGACAAACGCTAAAACACCAAAACCGGGATACGACTTTATTCTGCGGCCTGCGTCGATCATTGCCCGCTCCGCGATTCATTGCGTGCGTAGAAGAGCAGGACAACAAGCACCAGCGACAACAAAATCATGGAAGCCGCAGCACCAAAAGGCCAGTTTCCAGCGCTACCTTTAAACTGCTCTTCAATCAAAGATCCGATCATGAAGTTCTTTGCACCGCCCAATAAATCAGGCGCTAAAAAAGCACCTAGGCTTGGAACAAAAACTAATATACATCCGGCAATAATGCCAGGCTTTACCACAGGAATTAATATGCGCCTAAGCGTGGTCCATCGATTCGCGTAAAGATCGTGGGCAGCCTCTACCAACGCAAAATCGAATCGCTCAACCGCTGCGTAAATAGGCAACACCATGAATGGAAGGTATGAATAAAACAACCCTAGCTGTACCGCGATATTGGTATTGATCAGATGGATGGGCTCTGCAATAACACCTGCCTGCATTAGCCAATGATTTAACGGGCCTGAATCGCGAATAAGAAACTTCATGGATACCGTACGAATTAGAAGATTCACCCAATAAGGCACAGTGATCATGAACAACCAGATTGCCCTCGAAGAAGGTGGGCGCGTGGCAATGTAATAAGCAGTGGGAAAACCTATGAGTAAACAGAAAAACGTCGCTAAGGCTGCCTGCAGAATTGAGCGACCAAATATGGTGATATAGGTCCATTCAATCTTAAGTGGCTCATCACCGAATAAACCTCTATCGAGGAAAAATTGATCGTAGGCGGCTAGTGAGAATTCCCAGACAACACCACCGCGAAACTCTTTGGTCAGAAACGAATAGACCAGCATGAGCAACACTGGGATAACCAGCAGAATGCCAATTGTCAGCCAGGACGGTAACAACAAGCGATGACGTAGACCGGAAAACACAGATCCGTCTACAGAGGTACTACTGGGAGCTGCTCCTGCCATTAGTGGCTCAGGAACCGAGCGCCGCCCGGCTTGATACGTAAACGCACAGTCGTACCTGCCTGAGGCAAGGCTGATTTCAATTCTGTATTTTGAGTGCGCAGTTGCACTTGCTCCCCTTCAGCCAGCTGGACAACCAATTGCGTATCTGTGCCTAGATATACATGGCGAACGACGACACCTGTGAGAGCGTTTTCATCTACGTCATCGTGTGATATTAAACTCAACCGTTCTGGCCGTATGCACATATGCCCTTTCGTACCTACCTGCGTTTGTGTTGCCTCACGTGAATACTCTGCGCTAACTTTTGCTCCACCTGGCAGCGAACACACCACGTGTCCATTGTCCTCCTGCAACACTGTCGACTCCAGCAAATTACTCTCACCAATAAAGTCTGCAACGAAGCGGTTAACGGGTGCTTCATAGATATCATGGGATGTTCCAATTTGTTGCACATTGCCCGCGGACATGACGGCAATACGATCGGACATGGTCAGCGCTTCTTCCTGGTCGTGAGTTACGAAGATAAACGTGATTCCAGCCTCTTCCTGTATTTGCTTAAGCTCGATACGCATGGCCTGTCGAAGCTTTAAATCCAATGCGGAGAGAGGTTCATCGAGAAGCAACACCTCAGGCTCAGGTGCCAGGGCTCTTGCCAGAGCAACCCGCTGCTGTTGACCACCCGATAGCTGTGAAGGTAACCGTAGTGCAAATTCTTCAAGCTGCACCAGCTCCAGCATTGCTGCGACCCGTTTTTTAGCCGTCGCAGCCGGGACCTTACGCATTTGCAAACCAAAGAGCACGTTGTCAGCAACATTCATGTGTGGAAACAAGGAATATTGCTGAAATACCGTATTCACGGGTCGCTTGTTGGCAGGCAATCCAGCTATTTCATTTCCGTGAAGATAAACAGACCCCGCTGACACATTTTCAAACCCGGCAATGATGCGTAGAAGCGTCGTTTTTCCACATCCTGATGGCCCAAGCAGTGTGAAGAACTCGTTATCTTGAATGGTTAAGGACACGTCACGCAAGGCAACCACATCGCCATAGGATTTTTTAACATTGCGCAGCTCTATCGCAACGCCGTTAGCCGCATCAGCAGCTTCATTGTTCTCGGGTGTATGTATCACGGGTGTTGGCAATAGGTGTTCTGGTTTATGAGTCCGGACTGTTCATGAATAATCTAGGCTAGAGCAATTGCTCGTTGGCAAGATCACGCGTGGTGGCGTCTATGCTCTCGGAAAGTATTCGGCCCACATCATCAATTTCCTGTTCTGTAAGAATCAGTGGCGGCGACAATACAATCATACTGCCCAAAGGCCTGATGATTAATCCTCGACGTTGAGCATGTACCGATATACGCATTCCTACACCGATGTCATCGGGAAAGGCTTCTTTGGTTTGACGGTCTTTAACGAATTCTATCGCCATCATGAAATGGCTACCGCGTACATCACCCACAATGTCATGAACCAACAGGCGTTTCAGGCTCGCTTCAAACAATGGGCCTAACGTCAGAACACGTTCACAGATTTTTTCATCTTCTATGATGCGTATGTTCTCCAACGAGGCGGCACAACAAGCAGGATGCCCGGAATACGTCATACCGTGTAGAAACTTGCCGCCTTCTGCTGAGATTACATCGTATATTTCATCTGACAAAATTGTGGCTGATATGGGCTGATAACCTGAGCTCAGCCCTTTCGCTGAACAGATAATGTCCGGCACAATGCCAAAGACGGCTTCTGATGCAAACATGTGGCCCAGCCTACCAAAAGCTGTAACAACTTCGTCCGAGATATACAGAATTTTGTACTCATGACACAGCGATAACACTCGAGCGTGATACCCCTCTGGTGCAACGATGACACCGCCAGCTCCCATGATAGGCTCAGCTATGAAGCAGGCAATAGTATCCGCACCCAAAGTTTCAATTTGAGCCCGCATGTCGTCTAGAAGATAATCGCAAAATTGAGCTTCCGTCATTTCATCGGGGCGTCGGTAGACATCGGGTGACGGTAGAAAATGTACAAGCTCGTCAGCGCTGTTCCAGCCTTCACGGTAGGCGGGTGTTGTCATGGCGATCGCTAGATGAGTTGATCCGTGATACGCACCTATACGCGACAGTATTTTGCGCTTAGCAGGTTTACCCAAACGATTAAAATAATAATGCACGATACGAATAGCCGTATCGTTGGCAACAGAGCCAGAGTTGCCAAAGTACACATGATTAAGTGTGCCAGGTGCAAGTTCGGCAATTTTTGCAGCCAGCGTGGCGGCCGTTGGATGTGTCAGATTATAGAACGTTGAATAGTAATCCAGCGTATTGAGCTGGTCAGCAATGGCTGCGCTAATTTCGCGCCTGCCATGCCCAATATTAACGCACCAAAGCCCTGCCATACCATCAAGGTAGCGCTCGCCACGAGCATCAAACACATAAGCTCCTTCAGCCTGCGTTATTACTGTGCGAGCATCGGGTTCAGCAAGCGAGTGCAGATCAGCGAAGGAATGCACCAGGTGCTTATCCAGGGCCAGAATTTCATCGGTTTTATCGTTTTTTTGGCTAATGGGCATGTTTGTTCTCGGCGGACCCCTTACATCATAGCCACAAGTGAACAGCGATTGCACCTCCAATTTAATGTTATGCCCATGAGCATAGAGCCTCCAATACTGTATTCAGCATTGCTTTTGTTTTACTAAAGCAATAGTCTTGAAAATACAAATTGCCCGATGCACTGTATCAAGACAAACTACCGGACCATGCGCTGAGGACACACTAATGCCCACCCATACCCGTATTCGAATGTTCAACACTCGGGAAACTTACCCGAACCAGTCCCTTGACAACGATCTTTGTCAGGCAGTAAAAGCGGGGAATACGGTTTATTTACGTGGCCAAGTGGGTACAAATTTCAACGGTGAACTTATCGGATTGGGAGATCCAGCCGCTCAGACAGAGCAAGCGATGAAGAACGTTAAACAGTTGCTGACTGAGGCAGACAGTGACATGAGCCATATCGTCAAGACGGTCACATATATTACAGATCCGCGTTATCGCGAGGCGGTCTATCAGGTAACCGGCAAATGGCTTAAGGGCGTGTTTCCCATTTCTACCGGGCTTGTAGTGGTTGCGCTAGGGCAACCCGAATGGCTGGTGGAAATTGATGTGATAGCGGTCATACCTGATAACTACAACCCCGATGTAGAGCCTATCGCGTGAACCAGAAAATTACCCGATCAGTCGCTTGTTATCTCTCAGCTTTTTCCTAAGCACGTGAGGTTCACGCTACGCCAACTCCATTATTTTGTTGCAGCAGGCGATGCCTTGAGCATTCGGCAGGCCTCGTTAATCATCAATGTATCTGAGCCTTCTATTTCATCGGCGATCAGTCAGCTTGAATCTGAATTCGGCATCACTCTGTTCATTCGTCATCATGCACAAGGCTTATCATTGACACAGGCCGGCATCGCCATGCTTAGAGAAGCCAAAGCATTGCTGCAACAAGGCCATGAACTTAAACACACGGCAGAACAACTTACAGAAGGTGTATCGGGTCACTTCACGGTGTTGAGCTTTACAACATTGGCGCCGTTTGTTGTGCCACGCGTTTGCCACAAGTTTCAATCAGTGAATCCGAACGTTTCTCTGAATATTCGCGAAGCCAATCAAGCCGAAATCCTCGACCAACTTTGGCATGGCAAGGCCGATATCGCCATAACCTATGACTTGGATTTACCGGCAGGGCTCGAATTCACCCGCCTAACAAGCCTGGCACCCTATGCTGTGCTTGCACGATCCCACCCACTTGCCAAGCGCAAACGTCTTTCTCTTGAGCGGTTATGTAGCGAGCCATTGGTATTGCTAGATCTGCCACTGAGTAGGGAATATTTCCTGTCTCTATTCCAGTCACAAAATCTGTCACCAACTCTGCTGACAAAGACTCAGCAAGTGGATGTGATGCGCTCTATCATTGGCCAGGGATACGGTTACGGCTTGGCGAATGTCAGACCAAGCAACAATATGACTCTAGATGGCAGCGAGCTGGTTTACATACCCCTTGAAGGCAACTTGACCGCACTTACGTTGGGCTTACTCAATCATGCCTCTGCTGCCCGCAGCAAACTGGCAAAACTGTTTGTTGGGCACGTTCATGAGCAACTTGAAAAAGGCCTGCTTCCCGGTACGACAGTGAACACACTTTAGCCAAAATTCGACGCCCATGAAAACTATTGCCAGCCCCAAACATAAGCTGCACTTCCCTAAAGGCGAGCTTTCTGGTGGGGAATTAGTAAGACCCTATGAATGCCCAGAGCGTTGGGACTATATTCTCCAAGCGCTTGCCACAAGTGGATTCAGCGCTCCGGAAGAACCCGACGAACTTGATAGGAGCACGGTCAGGAAAGTACATTCCGATGACTATCTACATTTCCTTCGAACCATCTGGGATCAATGGGAAGCCGAGGGGTTTAATGGCGAAGCACTGCCCTCTGTGATTCCGGCAAGACGAATGCAACAACGCGAACCTACACATGTTGATGGGCGCCTGGGCTACTTTGCCATGGCAATAGAGACCGCCATTACCCCTGGCACCTACGAGGCTGCAATCAGCAGCGCTGCCTGCGCACAAACCGCAGCACGTCTGGTCGGACCTGATGGCTCCAGTGCCTTCGCCTTGTGCCGTCCGCCAGGGCACCATGCCGGAATCGACTTATACGGTGGCTACTGCTTCCTCAACAATGCAGCCATAGCGGCACAAACACTTCTGGATCAGGGGGCATCCAAGGTTGCTGTGCTTGACGTGGACTTTCACCATGGCAACGGCACTCAGGATATATTCTACGAGCGCAGCGATGTGTTGTTTCTATCGTTGCATGGCGATCCGATGCACGCGTTCCCACACTTTCTTGGGTACGCGGATGAAACCGGTAAGGGCCGAGGCGAAGGATACAACTTCAACTACCCCATGCTGCCGGGCACACCCTATTCTGTCTGGGGAGATGCACTGGCAGATGCCTTGGGACAAGTGCAACGCTACATGCCGGACGCCTTGGTGATATCCCTAGGTGTAGATACCTTCGAAAACGACCCTATTAGCTTTTTCAAACTGACCTCTGATGACTTCACTACCTACGGGCAGCTCCTGGCCAAACTGAACCTACCGACGCTCTTTGTTATGGAAGGTGGCTACGCAGTGGAAGAGATTGGCATTAACACACGAAACGTGCTGACAGGATTTTTAAACAAATGACTCAGACTCGCGACCCTCGCTACGACTGCCTGTTCGAACCCCTGGACATTGGCCCGGTCACTACTCCGAATCGTTTCTATCAGGTGCCGCATTGTAATGGCGGTGGCTATAGAGATCCGACAGCAGTCGCACGCATGCGCGAGATTAAGGCTGAGGGCGGTTGGGGGGTTGTATTTACTGAGCAAGTGGAAATGCACCATAGCTCCGAGATCAGCCCGTATATTGAGTTAAGACTTTGGGATGATGATGACATTCCGATGCTGGCTCGCATGTCTGACAGCATTCGCTCTGGTGGAGCACTGGCAGGTATCGAGCTTGCCTACCCCGGCATCAATGGCCCCAATCTATACAGCCGCGAAGTTCCCATGGCACCCACCGCATTGCCGGTACGCACCTTTACTAACGACCCGGTGAGTGCACGCAGCATGACCAAGCGGGACATTGCCAATTTACGTCTATGGCACCGCCAAGCGTTTCGTCGCGCACGCACGGCAGGATACGACTTAATCTGCCTGTATGGTGCACACGGCTTTGGTGTCATTCAACATTTCCTGTCCACACTGACGAACCATAGAACCGACGAATACGGCGGTAGCTTAGAGAATCGTACCCGCCTAATGCGTGAATTGATTAGCGACGCAAAAGATGAAGTTGGCGACACCATGGGCATTACGCTACGACTATCTTTACATGAACTCACGGGAGACCTTGGTTTTAGCAACAATGAAGTCCGCGATCTTGTCGGCATGCACGGCTCTCTACCCGACCTGTGGGATCTGGCACACGGTAGCTGGGAAGACTGCTCGGGCGCATCCCGCTTCAAGGAGGAAGCAGCACAACACGATCTAGTGAAAGGCATACGTGAGCTCACCGACCGACCCGTGGTTGGCGTTGGTCGGTTTACCTCCCCAGATGTCATGGTCAAGCAATTGAATACTGGCGTGCTCGATTTGATCGGTTGTGCCAGACCGTCTATAGCAGACCCATGGCTTCCAAGAAAAATTGATGAGGGACGCGTTGAGGATATTCGAGAATGCATAGGCTGCAATATGTGCATTTCAGGGGACATGACACAGTCACTGTCACGATGCACTCAAAACCCCACCTTCATGGAAGAATGGCGCCGGGACTGGCACCCCGAAATCATGAACCCGAAAGGTGAATCCGATAGCGTGCTTGTCGTTGGTGCTGGACCTGCAGGCCTAGAGGCATCACTGGCACTAGCAAACCGTGGCTATGAGATTGTTCTGGCAGAAGCACTCGACACGATAGGCGGCAGAGTCAGCAGAGAATCCATACTACCTGGTTTATCAGCTTGGGCGCGAGTCCGTGACTATCGGCAATTTCAGATCAGTCAGAAACCTAATGTGAATCTCTATCCGAACAATAAACTTAGTGCCGCAGATGTGCTCGAGTTTGGCTCTGAACATGTTGCACTGGCAACAGGATCCCATTGGCGTAGCGACGGTGTGTCGCGCTACCACGTCAAACCGATCAAAACACAAAGCTCATTACCGGTATTCACACCCGATGACATCATGGCAGGAGCCACGGTGACGGGTGATGTCGTGGTGTTTGATGACGATCACTATTACATGGGGGCTGTCATTGCAGAGAAGCTGGCTCACGACGGTGCTAACGTGACACTGATGACACCTTCAGCTTATGTTTCTGAATGGACCTTAAACACACTCGAGCAGGGCTTTATTCATAAACGTCTGTTGGAACACGATGTAAACATCATGCAAAACACGGCAGTTACAGAGCTGTATGAAAATGGTTTGCAATATGTTAATACGTATTCTCAAAAACCTAAAGACATGACCTGTGCAGCTGTTGTCATGGTGACATCCCGAAGCGGCGATGACGAACTGTGGCAAGCACTACTGGCACAGGAAGACGCATGGGCAGACCATGGCATCAAAAGTATAAAGCTCATTGGAGATGCTGAATCTCCAGCGCCTATTGCCTGGGCAACGTTTGCCGGACATCGCTATGCCCGCGAACTCGATGTTCCCGTCAAAAATAGTAATGAGTCGCCGCTACCATTCAGACGCGAACTAGCAAGATTGAGTAGTTAGGGCTTTTTGGTAGCCGTGCATTTGAAATATCGATTATTCTCGAATTGGCAAAGCCACTCGGGAAATTATTTTGTCGAATGAGTTATCAGCGAATGGCAGGGTTTCAGCATTGCCATTCAGGTATTGAATAAATTCGTAAATCTTAGCGCCATACACTAGTGGCTCAACCTCGATATCCATACCCACCACCAATTGCCGATGTTTGAGCTTACTGGCAATTAGCGTTTGTCCGATACCACATCCGATGTCTAGAATTACTTGATCTGTATCGTTGAACCCTGGCTGTATATGGTAGGGAGAAGAAGGATCACTGGCCACCTCCAACTCACCCAGGTGGTGTTGAATTCGCGCGTTGACATCCATTGACCGATCGCCCTTGTAGCTACTCTTTTTTCTAATCGAGTCTGTACCGTGAAATCGTGTAACACCTGCCCTACTCGTCGGCTGGAGATCATCTTAGCTAACGCCTCGTCCGAAAAGCAAATTCCGTACACATTCCAGCTAACCCACCCTGCCGGATTGATCCTGCAACGTTTCGTGCGTAGCGCCGTCATACACTAAACGGTATAGTCGCTAGTTGAGGATGATACATACCTCCTAAGCGCGATCTATTTCGACGCTATTGACGTACTTCCAAAGCTTTCTTCACTGCCTTCCTGCGAAACGATAGATATGAACAATCCTGCAGTAATCGCCCGAATTCGCGGAGGCTTGGGCAACCAACTGTTCATGTACGCTATGGCCCGCAGACTTGCGCACGTGAACAAAGTAGAGCTTGTGCTGGATGGCACCACTAGCTTTAGAGGCAAGAATAAATATGCCCGTGAATTCATGCTCGATCGATTCCCCATCACAGGGCGTATGGCTACATCAGCAGAGTGTCGTGAACCTCTGGACAGCCTGCGAAGAACTTTGAGAAAAAGGTGGGATAAAAACCGACCTTTGTCTCAAAGGCACTACGTTGTTGATCCGGGCGGCGTTGATTCTGACATCCATGCAATGAAAGTAGTGCGACCCACAACTTTCGAAGGCTATTGGCAATCCGAGAAATGGTTTGACGATATTGCCGACGTAATACGCGCTGAATGCACGCCAGAGACACCCACTGACGACAATAATCAGGCAAGCCTCTCAGCTATTAAGACATGTACCGCAGTTGCATTACACGTACGATTTTTCAATGACCCCACCCAAACCGCACAGAGTCAGCAGGTTATCGATTACTACGAAAAGGCGGTAAGCACAATAAGAGAGTGGGTGGCTAATCCGACGTTTTTTATCTTCTCCGATCAGCCTGAAAAAGCTCGAGAAATACTGGCTTTGGACCCAGCTGAAACCTACGTGGTTGATCACAATGCAGGCGATGCTAATGCTCATCTGGATCTATGGCTAATGAGCCAATGCCAACATTTTATAACAGCAAATTCTACGTTTAGTTGGTGGGGTGCATGGCTGGGCGAAAAAACAGACAGCATTGTGGTGTCACCCGTATTCACAGTAGCTGATGCTTTTCTAGCGTGGGGGCTGCCAGGAACTATTCCGGAACGTTGGATTAGTATTGATGGCTAGATTTGCATCAACTCCACGAGGGTATAGAACTCCTCAGCCTGCTCACTGGATGATCAAACCCCACTCGGACTCCGTCTATTACATAAGGCAATTGCAACCTTTTCAGATCGCCCCAAGGTGTAGTTTCAATTTCCGATAGTAGATGAGTATCGACAATGGGTGTCAGTGTATTTTCCAGCAGTTCTGCCTGTTTGGAATTACCCAATTCTTCATTCGCCTGTACAGTTAAATCCTGTAACAACTTTGCCTGTCGTGCCAATGACAAACGGGCGGAAAAAATTCGACCACTCGTGTGCTTTTCTCGTAATGCGCGAACAACTGATGCCGCCATTAAATATCCAGTGACGTGATCAAGCGCCTGATACGGCAGGGGTACTGGTTTTTGAGCAGCAAATGATTGCTGTCCATGATGCGCAATGCCTGAACTCATTTGCACCAGACTGTCGAAGCCACGCCGGTTCTTCCAGGGCCCTGTCCAGCCATACGCATTCAATGCAACATCAATCAGATTGGGGTTAATACTGGCACGCACTAAATCACCAAACCCGATTTTCTCCAGCGCATCACGTCTGTAGCCATGCACTAGAACGTCTGCTTGCTCAAGCAAGGTTTGAAAGACGGCACGCTCAGAGCCATCATTGAGATCCAGCCCAGCGCAACGTTTACCGATAGTCGTCTCAATTGCAATACCATCTTCATTCCAGCTTGGCGGGTCTATCCTTAGCACCTCAGCTCCCAATGACGCCAAAAACCGAGTACACACAGGCCCTGCCAGGACACGAGTCAAGTCCAGCACCTTGATACCTTTAAGGGGTCGTTCTGGCGAGTCCAAAGTACATCGCAGGCCAGCACTAGAAGATTGAGCCTCGGACCATGCAACGATCGGTTCTGCATTAACAGCGATGCCTTGCTCATGTGAGCTCCACTGATCCTGACTCATCATGAACGCCGCCGCACCACCTGACGCGACAACGGCAGATTCAAGCTCGAGGCCCATCCAATGGCTGACAGCTTCTTTAGCAGCCTCCAGATTGCTAGGCTCGCCCAGTACAGCCAATGCCGCTGCGCGGTGGTCCGCAGCATTCGTGTGCAGTCGAATCCAGCCATCCTTGCATTTGTAGTCTCCGGCATACTCGTCCCACGCTGCAGGTAACTGCCATCCGATGGGCTGAACACTGTTAAGACTCCACGCGGCAGCAAGTTCCCGGTTGACTGTTGCTGTGCTGTGGAGTGACCAGACGCTTGCACGCAAGCGCTGCACTTCAAGTACGGCAGCGGCTACGGCAGACTGTGAATATTCAGCCACAGAATAACAAGACTTGGCAGAGCCATCGCCCGTTTGTATGAGCTTTGAAACCATGGCCGTTGCCGCATTGGGTTCCGAAGTTGCTGAATCCAATCCTTCACTAATTGCGTGGGAGATTATATGTAGCATTATCCAAGACTATTTGATTACAAGAGCCGACTGAACTAATGTCTTTACACGCACTATCACGCTACCAGTAACTTCAAAGAACGTACTCGAGCGAACTGCACAGTGATTGACCTATATTGCGAACGTACCGCCATCGGCCTATGGAACGAACCGTATAACGCCGTTAGCAATATTGCATTTCTTATAGTAGCCATATTGGCTTGGAGAAAGCTAGGCAACCGGGCATATAGTGACTATTGGGAAAAAGGCGTCATCGTCCTAGCGGCAATGATTGGCATAGGCTCCTTGTTGTTCCACACCGTTGCTACCAGCTGGGCGGCGCAGGCCGATATCATTCCTATCTGGATGTTCGTAGGTAGCTACGCATTGCTAGCCATTTATCGTCTGAGTGCACAGAATAGGCGGAAAACCCTGGCCGCAGCGTTGATAACTGCTGCAGTAATGCTCGCTCTACATGCATCGACCTCGGGTTCACTCGGAACCCGTGTCAACATCGATCCACTACTATTCAACGGTTCGCTACAATACCTACCGGCACTAGCAGCTCTTGTGGCCTTTTCGCTACTCGCACACTTTAAGGGTCACCCGGTCAGAAATCACTTGCTAGTAGCGGCCGCTTTGTTCCTCGTAGCACTGGCATTTCGTAGCATCGATATAGTCACCTGCGACGCGACGCTTGGAACGGGTACGCATTTTCTGTGGCATCTATGCAACGCCTTCGTCATTGGAACCCTACTTCAGGCGCTCATTCTAAAACTGCCGCCTCTAACAGGCGGCGAAGGGATTAACGGCGCGTAAACCAGGGGAAGGCGGGATTAAAATTTATTCCCACCGTGCCTGTTTCTGCGCTCCCTTTCCTAGGTTTTTTTGCTGTCTTGGACGATATTCATAGTGGCTACGCCGCTGTTACCTAGCTCTACCGAGGCGAAGGGTCCGCCGTGATACAGAAAGGTTGCATCATTGAGATCTTGTGGCCGCTCTGCTGCGAGTACTTCTTTAGCGAACTGTTCGGCGTTGTCTTTAGGGCGGTAGCCGAGAAAACTTGCCTTGGCGTTGTCCACCGGGGCTCGGTCGTTGTTAGAGACGCCGTACACTACCGTAAAGCCTGTTGTCGGTGTATTGATAGATTGCTCTACCAAATGAATCAGATCGTCGTAGGACAACCAACTGCCCAGAGCTCTTGCATTGTTCACCTGCGCACAAGATAGAATTCTCATACAAACAGACTCAATTTGTCTTTTATCCCAATACATACTGGCCAGATCTTCTGAAAAACACTTGGCTAAACCATAAAAAGTGTCGGGCCTATGAGGAACGTCAGTACCAATAAAGTCAGTTCGATCATGCATACCCACGGCATGGATAGAGCTTGCATAAACAACACGACGTACCTTGTGCTGATACGCCGCCTCCCACACATTGTAGGCACCCACAATATTAGCGCTTAGAATGGTGTCGAATGAACCTTCATCGCCGTACGCACCAAAGTGAACAACCTGATCGGCACCTTCTATGACTCGCATCATGTCATCCAGACTGGACAAATCCGCTTTCTCGTATCGCTCACCTGGATAACACTGGCCGATATCACCTGCAAGATCGGTTGATACCAGTTCATCACACAGCTTGGTTAAGGGTTCGCGCAAATACGATCCCAATCGTCCTGCTGCACCTGTTAATACAAGTTTCATAGTAATTTCATGTCAATGTTTGAAAGCGGATAAAGCCCTGAAAACAGATCAGGATATTTTTTCTTTGACGCTTGCCAGCAAGTTGTCTGCGCCATTTATAAGCAGCCCTAAATCAGAACCACAGGCGACAAAGGAGAAGCCTTCTTTGAGTAGCCGCGCTGCAAAATCGGCGTCCGCCACCAGCGTACCGACAGGAATCCCCATTTCCATCAGCGCTTTGGCCGCAGGCATAATCAGTTCCCAGACCTCATCACACAGAGGCTGCCCCAACTTGCCAATATCCGCTGCAATATCAGCGGGGCCGAAGAACACACCCGTCACTCCATCGACACTTGCAATAGCGACTGCGTTCTCAACAGCCGAACGTGTTTCGAGCTGAATGAGCACTGCTGTTTCTTCTTCAACTCTCTGGTAGTAGTCCTTGATTCTGCCAAACGCATTGGCTCTGGATGTACCCGTCACACCTCTAACACCGCGAGGTGGATAGCGTGTAGCAGCAACTGCTTTCTCAGCTTCCTCAACGGTTTGAATCATTGGAAACAATAAGCCAGGAGCCCCAATGTCGAGCAAGCGCTTGACTTGAACAGTGTCATTCCAAGGCGGGCGAACAATAGCCGTACTGCCACCGGTCGCAATGGCGTCTAGTTGCGTCAGCACTGTGGAAAGATCGTTCGGGTTGTGTTCCATATCAACCAGCAGCCAATCATAGCCACTTGTACTCACGGCCCCGGCTGCGAAATTATTTCGCAAACTAATCCAAAGGCCTATCTGTTTTTGACCTTTTTTAAGTGCTTGTGTAAATGAATTTACCGGATATTTCATATGATTGCCTTTTCGTCAAATTTCTCGCCCCGCTCAACACGGGCGAAGCTAAATGGTGTCAGATCTAGAGAGCGATATTCACCAAACGTAATTATCTCGGCTATACCACGACCCATAGCAGGCGACTGCTGAAATCCGTGGCCTGAAAATCCGTTGACGAAGATGAAGTTCTCAACCTGCGTGTGTGGACCAATTATAGCGTTTTGGTCAAGCGTGTTGAACGCGTAGTGACCGGCCCAGGAATTGGTCAGCTTAATGGCTTCGAACTGGGGAATACGGTTAGCGATGACAGGCCAAACCTTGTCTTGCCAGATGCTGTGATCCTGCACGAAATCATCGTAGTCGACCGGCGGATCATCATCTGGCGGACAACCTGCCAAATAGTATTGACCCTCAGTACGCATATGCACTCCACTGGGGTCGATCGTTAATGGTAAATCACGATCAAGTGGTTGCTCGGCATCGAATATAAACGTGTAGCGCTTACGTGGCTCAACTGGAATTTCGATACCGGCCATACGTGACGTCAGAACAGCACGAGGGCCCGAAGCATTCACCACCGTGCCACAGTTGATAACATCACCACTTTTCAACGTGACGCTCTCTACTCGCGTGCTGTTGGCGTTAAGGGACATGGAAACAACTTCGTTGGTTACATATTCAACGCCTTTCTCTTTTGCCGAACGACGCCACCAATCAAACAATGTATTCCCATCGAAATAGCCTTCATCGATAAGATTGTGGTTTCCACCCACTATATCTTCCATGTTGTAGAACGGATAGTCGCGTTTAATTTCCTCAGCCGTCATGTACTTGGTCCCAGCACCCAGGCTATTTTGAACTTTTTGATGCCCTTGAAGCGTTGTTGCAAATTGCTCATTATCAGCCAGGTACATATAGCCAAAGTTTTGCAGAACCACGTCAGGCACACGCTCGTCATTGCCCATGAACTCACGGAAATTCTTAACGAACTCTGCTCCGAACTGCGATATGCGGATATTCACTTCATTAGAGAACTGCTGGCGAATGCAACTGTTTGTGTGGGCAGTAGAGCTGAACTCATACGTCTGATCTCGCTCAACTACCAGCACACTTCCGTTAAAGTCAGGATTGTTGGACAGGAACCAGGCTACGGACGAGCCATACATGGCACCACCAACAATCACGACATCGTAGGAGGTTTGCTTAGGTGTTTGTAACGCAGCGCCATTCATAGAATTTCCTCACCTCGTTTAACTGCTTCCAAAACAGAATCAACGTCAGCCTGACTGAACCCATAATCTTGTAGGCAACTTTGTGCAGAGATGTAACCACGAGCCAAATCCCGGCGAATCAAAGCTGGATCGCGTTCTGACGCCAAACCATAGCCTGCGCCACCTGGAAACGATAATACAACTCGACGACCGTGCGGTACAAATTGCTTGCCCTTACCCTGCATAGGCGACATGTCATCTTGCCGGATTTCGGTGGCAGCACCATTACCACCGCCCTGCCGACCTCTAGCGGGGTGATCTACGCGATCAAACATTGCTTGAAAATCAAACTCGTGACCTTCCACTGCACCCACTTCCATATATTGGCCAAGGCCACCGCGGTATTTTCCAGCACCACCACTATCAGGCCGTAGCTCTTTACGCCAGATAATAACGGGCCCTACGTGCTCAGTAGCCTCAATTGGCATGGTCATGACGCCCGATGGAAACGCCGTAGCACTCATACCGTCTTGGGTGGGTCTTGCCCCGGAGCCACCCGAATTGAATGTCAGAACCTCTGACCGAACAGCCGCATTTTTTGCAGCAATATCATTGGCGTCAGTCACTGCATCGGTACGGGGTCGCAGAGATACCTGGAAATTGCAAAGACAACCAGCCCCTTCAGCGGGAACCTTGCCCGGCAGCATCTTATCCAACGCATTGTAGACTGCATCCGGAATCATATGACCAATAACATGGCGTAGAGCGACGGGTGCGGGATGTACGGCATTGACAATGGAGTGCTCAGGGGCAGTGATTACAAAAGGTGCTAGAGAAGCAGCGTTATTGGGGATTTCTGGAGCAATAGCGCACTTGAGCGCATAACAGGCATAGGCCTTTGTATATACCAATGGAACGTTAATGCCCTTCTTATCCAACCCTGATGTTCCTTCGAAATCGCACAAAATACGATCCTTTTCGAAGGCTAGCTTAACTTTTAAATCGATAGGGTTGCTATAGCCATCTATGCGCATCTCGCCACTAGCTTGCTGAGGCGTTAGGGCATTAATACGTTCTAATGTTGCACGCAGAGAGTTATCCAGAATGAACGCTGCTATATCCTGAAGCGAATCCAGGCTGAATTCCCGCATCATATCAATAAGGCGTCTGTGCCCGATTTCATTACACGTAGACAGCGCATAAATATCACCTACCAACTGATCCGGCTCTCGAACATTGCCACGAATGATCTTGATTAGCGTTCCATCAATTTCTCCCCTTTCGGCAAGTTTCATGATGGGGATATACAAACCCTCCTCGTATACAGAGTTAGCATCAGCTCCAAACCCACGACCACCAATATCAACAATATGTGCAGTGCACGCAAAAAAACCAACAAGCTTTGACTCAAAAAATGAGGGCGTGACAACCGTGATGTCGTGAAGGTGCCCTGTGCCTTCCCAAGGATCATTGGTGATATACACATCACCTTCGAAAATATTCTCAACACCTATTCGACGTATAAAATGCGGAACCGCATCAGCCATTGCGTTGACGTGCCCTGGAGTGCCTGTGACGGCCTGTGCCAACATGCGACCATCCGGGCCATATACGCCTGCGGAAAGATCACCCGCTTCCCTGACTGAAGTTGAAAATGCCGTTCTGACCAGTGCCTGTGCCTGCTCTTCCACTACCGAGATGAGGCGGTTCCACATGACCTGCTTAGCTACATTGGACGTCTTATTGCTCATTGGTTTTCTCATGACTGAACCGTGATATCGATGCAGCCGTCTATCTGGCGCATAGCTTGCCGGCTCTGCGGAATGATAATGGTTGTTTCATCTTCAGTAATTACCGCAGGGCCACGTAGCACATGCCCTGTATTCAAATCATCGCGATGGATGACACCTGAATCAACGCTTTCACCCAAGGCCGCATCAAACACCATCCGCCTTTCATTTGCCTGCGCAATACCATTAGCGGTTGCAAGTGAAATTGCCTTCTCTACCTGAGCAGGGGTCGTTGCATTAACCGCCCATACTGTAATCTCGATGTCCATTCCATCCACTACACGTCCAAACAAAGCGGAGTATTCAGTTTCGAAGAGCGACTGATACACATGCATATCAGGATGTTGAGCTTGCTCAGTTGTCAGCGGCACAGGTATTTCCCAACCCTGCCCTGAGTAGCGCATATACGCTTTGTATTCACAGGCGACGGGGGCGTCAGCGTCACAAGAACGAACAAATACTGTCGCTTCATCAGTGAGCTCTGCAAGCAACTCGCTAACCATTGGCCCATTAAAACCAGACAACCTCATATAAAGACTGCGATTAGCCTCAAAGCTAAAAGGCGCTCGAAGAAAACCAATAGCCGAACCGACCCCTGCACCTGGTGGCACAAGTAAACGTTCAACACCTAGCTTTTCGCAAAGTCGTGAAGCATGCAGTGGCGCTGCACCGCCAAATGCAATCATGGTGTACTCGGATAAGTCTTCGCCATTTTCAACTGCGTGAACACGCGCAGCGTTCGCCATGTTTTCATCCACAACCTCTACCAGTCCATAGGCTGCGGTTTGCGCATCCATATCCAACACATTACCCAATACATTTTCTAACGCTTTAGCTGACTCATCGGCGTGCAAGGTTATAGAGCCTCCCGCGAAGTTATTACCATCGAGCTTTCCCAGTACCAAATCAGCATCTGTTACTGCAGGCTTGTCCCCACCACGGCCATAGCAGGCAGGACCAGGCTCTGAACCTGCTGAATGAGGTCCTACTCGAATCTGACGCATGGCATCGACACTGGCTAACGATCCTCCACCAGCACCAATTTCAACCATGTCAATAACAGGGATGGAAATTGGCATACCTGATCCCTTCTTGAAGCGATAGGTACGAGCCACTTCAAATACACGGCTCGTCTTTGGTGTCTGATTTTTAATCAAACAGAT
>JBLHWG010000023.1:0-27060 GCA_047629055.1 Halioglobus sp. | reverse complement strand
GTATCTAGCGCCCAAAACGCTATATTGTTTGTTGAATGCCGTAGGTAACTGAACTTTAAAGGGCAACTGCAACATGTGCCGGTCAATCTCCACAATAGTGCTGGCCTCAAATTCCAGCTGTAATCTGGTGGAGTGATTCATTGCCGCTTCGTTCAGGGTTCGGTATGTACGTTCAGAGTGCGTACCGTATTCATGTATCCCCACACTAATAGATAACAACAACACCGCTGCTGCAACCCAGGTAAATCCACCCATGCTCCAAGAGAAAAGCACATGATTGACTCGCGTTTGCCCTCTCCCAGAGAGCGCAATATTTTGCAGATCTGTTTCATTGAGCAGGAGACCCCGGTAATAGTCTCGCAAGCGGTCATCGATCTCAGTCATGCCCAACTCTCCCAGCTCTACTAACGAACGGTGTCACATTGTCTTCAGTCATGATATTTTTTAACTTCAAACGTGTCCGATGAATCAGACTTAACACGGTGCCGCGCGTACTACTCGTTAATTCAGCAATTTCACCAGCCGTATATCCCTCTACAACAGAGAGGAACAATACCTCTCGCTCAGTCTCTCGCAGTGTGGTCAATGCACTTTGCAGCTGTGCATCCGGCACTTCAGTTACATCAAACGCTCCGGTTTGATCACCCGCATCTCGGCCAATATCGTCAACTGAACTAAATTGTACATTTCGAGAACGTCGATACTGATCAATGTGTATATTGCGCACGCAGCGAAATAATAAAGCCTTGTCTGGCGTACCGATTGTAGATTTGGATGCCCTTAACCAAGCATCATGCACTAGACCTTGTGCCTCACCAGAATCGTTTTGCAACGCATACGCATAGCGATATCCCGATTGAATCAGCTTCTCGATGGCCTGCTTGGAACCGCGCAAAAACACAACAATATCTAAACTCTGAGATGGAAAAAATTCGTTCTGTATCAATAAAACGAATGAGGCACCTGTTTGATTGCAACGAATCAGTAAAATCCATCAAATTTTCGAAAATATTTCAACTCCAACTGAGACGCTGCTCAATTCGCACTCACTTTCCAGAGCCAGACAGATTACCTATACTCTCAGCAGAGCAGGGGCCCGCGCAACCAATTCTCAGACAGACGACTAGTTACGCATTAGCTACGGACTTATAACTCTTGAACACACAGACTCATGTTTTATTGGCCGTCTCAGTGGTTGCTTGTGTAGCAGGTGCTCTCAGAACTTAAATGCGCACCGCAGCTGGGCCATCGCTCAATTTAGAGCTGAACAATTTCTCATCGATAGTATTTATTGTTTTTGGCGCTTTGCTTCCAGACATCCGCCTTTTCATCATGTTTGGCTACGCACAATTGACCGACCTGCCCAAAGACGTGATCTGGGCGGAAATGTACTATTCGGATTTCTGGCAAAAACTGGGGGCAATTAGTAATTCAGCACCCGTTTTCTTCTCAAACTCATTGGTTTGTTGGTTAATCATCCGACGCTCAATGCAGTCACAGCACTCAGCGTTAGTGCCTTTAAGTGAATTTCTTCAAGGCAAGCAAGTTATGAGCACAGCCTTCGCTGTGTTGGTGTTGTCTCTTGCATCGTTGCTGCACGTAGCCACTGACCTACCACTTCATAATGACGATGGATATGCGCACTTTTGGCCATTTACTAACTGGATTTTCTCATCCACTGTCTCCTTCTGGGATGCTGGACATTACGCTAATTTATGGGTACCGATTGAGTGCGTCTTGGGTCTAACACTCGTAGCGATTCTCTGGAGAAAAACAGTTAGTGTTTGGAAAAAAGGGCTTCTGTTTTCAGTCGGACTTACTTATCCCGTATTTGCTCTATTCTTTTTTAGTTAGGCATTGCCTATCGACTAACAACAACGTTCAGAACGCCAGAGTCAATCCTAACCGCCGTTTCCTGGTTAAGTCTGGTTATGCCGTCAATCTCTGGAAGCGCTATTGTCACGGTATAGTTACCTGATTCTGTCATATCATAATATTTCTCTATATCCATTGCAGACTCAAGCTTCTCACCTGCCGGTACCATCAGATAATCGCCACTACCAGGATTGCTCCGTTTAACTTTTCGGCCTAGATACGCCATTTTTTTTGCACCGCGGGTGACCAAAAATATATCTGCAGAAAGTGTCTGCTCGAACGGCGTATTCCAGGTCAGCATACTGATATCCGAGGCCGTATTATTAGCCACGTAAAAAGCGACTAATTGTGTGTCCCCACCTTCAATTCCAACACTAAGAGCCTGTTTGCTCATCTCTTCCACATCCAGAGTGTTCTGGACTGACTGCCCAGGTGAGGAACAAGACGCACATAATCCAGCGAAGACTAATGCGAATATTTTCGAATAGAATAAATTCCTCATTTTTCTAGCCTTTTTATTGTCGCTCGAAAACCAACAAGTATTAGCAGCAAAAACAGACCAAATGCACCAGCTGCACCCGACTTGGTCACCAGAGTGATGGGATCGTCATCTGTAGGTACTGACGGCCAGGCAACTAAGGAATAAGTAGCAGCCAAAAATCCAACAACAGTAACGTAATAGGAACTCTGCGTTGAAGGAATATTACAGCGGTCCATTACTGATTGGTCAAGCCTATTAAACGAGGAACAGACAAGAGAGGCGGCCGTTAAATCCAATTCACTAAATACGTATAAATCGGCATCACCACCCAGCGACTCCAATTCAACAATAGCTCCACCAATGACTTGATAGATGTCTCGGTTGTTCGCGCCAACAGAATCGGTGACTGGAACACCTAAAGTCAACGCAACTGCATCATCGTTAGATATAGACGTTTCTCCATCGGCTATGAGTGTGAACGTAGCATCTGAAAATCCACGCACTTGGACATATACCGTCCCATTGACAGAAATTTCACACACATCGGAGATAGATATACTACTCACAGATTGGCAGATTTCCTCGTTGAGCCGATCATCCCGATATACGTACAGATCAGCGTCACCGCTATTAGATGTTAACTCGACTCGATTAGCATTCGTAACTTGAAAAGTGAGGGCCTGCCCTGCTGCAATGCTACTCCGGGACTGACCACCTAACTGCAATGACGGATACGTAGTTGGTATCGTAACTATCCCTGTTTGACTAATGGGCACTGCCGGTGCATTTTCAGCAAAATATTCATAGGTGTCGGCGTTGCTAATGACCAAATCAGGATTGGAAATAGCTAAAGCGCGCACACCATCCTGGCCGTAGACGTGATCGTCGGTACCGGCGACAACGGTAAAATGAGACAACTCATGGATAATGGTCCCAGCTCGCGAGTCTGGACCATTGGCACTAGCATTTCGAAAACTTGGGCAGAGCGTTATGCTGTATGGAAGCGCTGGAAAAACAAAGGCAAAAATTCCAGACTCTATGCAACCGCAGTTAAATTGTAGCGTTTCATTTTCCAGCACTTGATCAAGAGCCGTAAAATTAGCAACCACCTGGTTATAACGACTATCAGAGTACGCTCCAAACCATTCGTTGTAACGAGGGGACGAAACACGTTGGTTTCCAACCAAGCCCTGAAGGTCGCTAAGAGCCGTGTTAGTTAATGTTTCAGCGATATCGGCTGCTTCAACAATATCTGCTTGCTCCTGCACAGAACAACTATCGTAAATGGGCGGTCGTAGACGAGGCCTCAGATTGGGCGCAAGACTCACAACTACTCTGTCTGTTAATAGCTCTGCGTGATTCAATGTAGCAATAGAGCTTAGCGTATTCCTTGCGCGCCCTCGAAGACTACTAACAACCTCATATCGAATGTCTCCGGCGAAACGAACGCTATGTTCACCAAACTCGGTGATGTCGTAGTAATCATTCAACACAACATTAGCGCTTATCATTTCACCAGGTTCAATGATTTGATAATGCTCACCAGATGATTTTGAACGTTTAACCAATCGCCCCGAATACTTTGACGTTTCCAGAAACGGAAATCCTTTGACGGCTTTTTCTATGAGAAACACATTGTCCGACAGTGTGTGTTCAAAAGGCGTATCCCATAGCAGAATAGAAACTGTTTCGGCTCCCGTATTTGTCAAAGTGACATCAACTGACCCTTGGATTTGACCGGGATTAATAAATACCTGTAGCGGGTTTGCCATGGCACTGCCAATGGGCAAGAAGTACAGCAGTGCAAGACCAATCCAAAAAAAAGACTTCTTCATAGTTAAAGACTCTGCTGAGAATATCCACCCTAGTATAACGAAGCACTAGTTCCTTCCACCTTACTGTACTGAAAAATAAGCGAGACAATGATCACAATACGTAAGTTTTACGCTTCAACGAGGTGACTTTTGACGCCCCCCTTTTTCACTTAGCACCCGGCCAGGTATCACTCAGTCGATAGCCCGATGGCCACGGATCGTCCGGATCAAGCAAGTGCTGATGCGTACCTGTAATGAACCCACGACCAGAGATAGAAGGACGAATTGCAGGTGTGTCTCCGATAGATGTTGTTTCTTCGATCCGACAATGAAACATCGAATCTATTATTGAAACACCAATAAACACTTCACCCACTTCTATCTGATTGCGTGCATGCAGAACAGCCAGACGAGCAGAACATCCAGTGCCCGTTGGTGAGCGGTCAATTTTACCAGGCTCAATCGCTACTGCATTACGCCCATGTTTAACGCCGTTAATGATTTCAATAGGCGCAGCAAATTGGCAAAAAGAAATATGTGACCAATCTGAATTTAGCGGATGTGAAAACCCTAACTGCTCTGTTGCAGCTGCAGTAATCTTTACGCCTAGTGAAGCTAGATCGAATGCTTCATCGCTGCTAAGTGAGAAACCCAGAGCCTTTGAATCAACAATAACAAAACTATCTCCTCCATAGGCCGTATCTACGATAAGCGTCCCAACGCCCTCTACTTCTAATGATGAATTCAAAGATGATACAAAACTGGGTACATTTGTAACCCGAACGCTCTCGACATGACCGTTCGCACACCGCGCCTGTACCTCAATCAAGCCACCAGGTGCTTCTAAACACAAATGGGTAACAGGTTCTTGCATTGGCAGTATTCCAGTCTCAAGCAATACCGTGCTAACACAAATGGAATTGGATCCTGACATTGGTGGCGTATGCATTGGCTCCATAATGATCCACGCCGCATCGGCATCCGGATGTTTGGGGGGCACCAGTAAATTGACATGCCTGAACACACCACCTCGCGGCTCATTCAGCATGAAATTACGTAATGTTTCATCGTTGGCGATCCAGCGCGACTGTTCCCAGAGTGTCTCCCCCGGTGGAGGACTGACACCTCCAACAATGACGTCGCCAACTTCTCCTTCTGCATGACAACTTACAGTATGTATGGTTTTTGAACTTTTCATTTATAACTCGTTAGCTATTCAGAGCTTGCTCTATGTCCGCGATAATATCGTCAATATGCTCGATGCCCACTGAAAGTCGAATCATGTCTGGTCCAACTCCAGCTGCTACTTGTTGCTCTTCATTCAATTGACGATGAGTGGTTGAGGCCGGATGAATCACTAAGGTTTTAGCATCTCCTATATTGGCAAGATGACTAAGCATCTCCACTTTCTCGATAAACGAAACGCCAGCTTGGATGCCACCATCAATACCAAAACTCATGACGGAACTACATCCCTTTGGTAAGTATTTTTGTCCCAGTGAGTAATACTTGTTGTCAGACAAACCCGGATAATTAACCCACTTGACTCTGTCGTGTTGCTCAAGGAAACGAGCAACTGCCATCGCATTCTCAACGTGTCGTTCCATTCTGACATGCAGTGTTTCCAAGCCTTGCAAAAACATAAATGCATTAAACGGACTCATAGATGGGCCCATAGTTCGCAAGTACTCCATTCGTGCTTTCATCGTATAGGCGAAATCACCAAACGTTTCGTAAAATCGCACACCATGGTAACCCTCCGAAGCATCAACCATGTCAGGGAAATTACCGTTGTCATAGGGAAATTTTCCAGACTCTACAATTAATCCGCCTATAGAGGTTCCATGTCCACCAATGAATTTGGTAGCCGAATGAATAATGATATCGGCACCATGTTTGAACGGCTGACATAAAAATGGGGACGGCACTGTATTGTCTATCATGAGCGGCAATCCAAACTCATGAGCAATATCGGCAACCGCTGAAATATCCAGAACGTTCAAACCAGGATTTCCTACGCTCTCTGCATAAACTAATTTTGTTTTAGGTGTTATGGCACGACGGAAATTATCGGGATCGTCCGGATCGACAAAATACGTTGTTATACCCAGCTTTCTGAGATTGACATCAAGTAGCGAGTAGCTACCTCCATACAGTGTGCTTGCCGCTACGATTTCGTCGCCCGCTTTACACAGTGTCAGTGTGGCTATTGTTTGGGCAGACATTCCAGAGGCTACCGCTAATGCTGCTCGCCCGCCTTCCAGAGCTGCAACCCGCTCCTCCAGAACCGCGTTGGTAGGATTAGACAGCCTTGAATACACATTCCCAAAAGTTTCGAGATTGAACAAACTAGCCGCGTGATCAGGACTATCAAACACATAGGAGCTTGTCTGATAAATAGGCGGGGCACGAGAACCTGTCAGCGGATCGGGGATCTGGCCTGCATGTAAACACAGCGTCTCAGGAGCGTATTCTCTATCGGCCATTACAATGTTCTCATTCAGTTTAGATGCAATCACAAATTAGGGGCTCAAAGATTAATTTTCTTAGGCCTTCTGGAGCTGATAATTCCAGTGTTGACACCTGCCCAGTTCAATCCACCAAATAATCGAGCGTGTTCTATTTTGGTACATCGATTCATCACCACTTCCAAACCTTGCGACCCAGCTAGTTTCGCAGCTTCTTCATTGATAACACCCAATTGCATCCAGAGTACCTTTGCATTGAGGTCAATCGCAGATCTCGTAATATCTACCATTTGGTTTGCACGTCGAAAACAATCCACGATATCAACCGAGCCTGGAATATCTTCAAGGCTGGCATAGGATTTTAATCCAAGGACTTCGTCAAACATGGGGTTAACCGGATAAACGGTGTAGCCATGATCTAGCAAGTATTTCCCAACAAAATAACTAGGACGATGAACCTTATTAGACATACCAACAACCGCAACAGTCTGACTGGCATCCAAAATTCGCCGCAAAGTTTTAATATCAGTCATAAGGATAATTTCGCAACTCGTTATTAGGGTGTTGTCTGCTGGTCTTCTAAACGATCTGCAGTTAACACTTCGCTCGCACGTTTTGCCACAAACCAGGCAACAAACCCAGTCGCTATAAGTCCTACGCCAATGAACCACCATTGTATTGCGCTAGCGCGGCCAACCGCTTGTCCCAAAGTACCTATATACACATACAACGCAGTACCCGGCATCATGCCAATAGCACTTGCTAATACATAAGGAACCAATTTTATCTCTGTAATAGAAAGCAGGTAATTCTGCATTCCGAACGGTACTAGCGGGCTGAGCCGCAAAAGACCCACTATACGCCAGCCTTCAGCGCTCACTGCTTTACTCAAGGAAAGCAGCTTTCTATCTTGATTGATCCATCGCAGCACCTGATCACGCAGAGCGTACCGGCCAAATAAAAAAGCTAAGGTTGCCGCCAAAGTAGCTGACGCAATAACCAGAGGAAACCCCCAGACACCGAAGGCTAATCCAGCGCTGAGAGTTAACAGGCTTACTGGCGCCAAAATAATAGTGAATGCAGAATAAGCAACTATAAACACCACCACCCCAAGTAGACCTAGATCCAGAATCCAGAAGCGAAAATGCTCAATCCATTCATTTAACGGAATTCGAGTCCACGCCCACACGATTACCGCCATCAAAAGGGCAAGTAGCACTAGCTGGGAGATTTTTTTCCCGGACAACCTCAAGAAAAACATATAGCTCTTGAGCCGTGAGTTTTGCAAACTAGGCTGATCATGGCCGAGGCGACCATTATGCCGGTCGGGCGACCGTTACAACTTCACCAGCCATAACATACTCGCCACCACCCAAGCGACCGATGGGGTCCAGCTTATCAGCCAATACTTTAAGCCTGCCCTTGGAATCTTCACCAACAATCTCGTCATCAAGATAGACGTCGGTTAGCTCTAGGAAGGCCAACCACTGCTTATTGATCAATTTCGTATCAACCAGCTTCGCCGCATACGCAACCCGACAATCTGCTAAACGAGGAATCGTGCTGCCGGGCATATCTGCCAGCTCCAGGCCCAACTCCGTAACTTCGGATACACCCTCCGCAAGGGTTGCCGCAGTCGCTGTCATCTGCGCGGCCATCTCTCGATGCGCGATATGGATAACAGCAAACTCTCGCTCTTCAAGATTAATACGAGTGTCTTTCAGGCTACCGTCGATTTGCACGCCAACTGACATGACCGCCATGGCCGGATCACTACTTAGGGCATTGAAATAGGAATAAGGCGCTAAATTGAAGGACCCTGACTTATTTTCAGTCAGAATCCAGGCGATTGGCCGAGGCACGATAGTCTGGGTCATCGTGGCGTAGGTCTGAACCGGTGTCAGAGAAGATAGGTCTATATGCACAGAATATTTGCCTCAAGGGCTGAGTCAGAAATGATTGGTGAACCCCATACACAATCAAATTGATGACTGGGCCTAAATATTTAAATCTAATGGGGACGATACGCGTTAATTGCACACTATACTCAAGTGATGTACGACAAGTTACCAAAAATAACTCCGCTAAGCGATGACGCTATGCACCTGAATTCCGATGCTCCGTCTCCTCACCCGTTGAGAGACGCTGCGGTTCTGATCCCATTGGTAAAGCAGGATGATCAATGGCATATCCTGTTCATCCGCAGAGCTAGCAACGACCAAGACCGACACAGTGGTCAGGTAGCATTCCCGGGTGGAAGAATGGAAGACACCGATCCCTCTCACGAAGACACCGCTTTGCGCGAGACTCACGAAGAAATCGGCATACATCCGGATGGCGTTCAGCTACTCGGCAAAATCACCCCCTATGTAACCATTAGTGACTACGCCGTCACACCGGTTGTTGGCATTCTGAATTGGCCAACACCACTGACTCTGCAATCATCCGAAGTGGCTCGCGCTTTTCTCATGCCGCTATCCTGGTTACAGGACACAAATAATTTCACCTACAGAGCACGAGCGGACATGGACTCAAAGAGTGCTCGACGCCATCCCATTATCGTGTACAACGAATTCGACGGGGAAACACTCTGGGGAGCAACAGCAAGAATGACGCTGAATTTCCTCAAGGCATTGAGCGATGAGAACATCGTAATGCCTGGCTCCAAACTTTGGTCAGACACCCAACCCCCGCCTGATTAACTTAGGAGAGCGACGCCACAGCTGCTTTCATGCGATCAATACCTTGGACAAGCGTTGCTCTTGGACAAGCGAAATTCAACCGGATGTATTGCGGCTGCCCAAACTGCTCGCCGCTTGACATACCCACACCGTGTTCTTCGAAAAATTCTTGTGTATTTTCAAGGCCTAATTCTGTAGCGTCGATCCAGGCGAGGTAGGTTGCTTGGATAGGTTCTACTTTCAGGCCCTTTATAGCACCCACTTCTGCTTGAATATACGCGTAGTTTCCCGCCAGGTGGTCGAGTAGATCTTGCCGCCACTGACCGGCATCACGATAAGCGGCCAGCGTAGCTGTGTACGCCAATGGCGGAACCCCAGGCACAATTGATTGGCTGGCCGCTCGAAAACGACTCCGCACATCTGCATTCTTGATAATGGCAAACGAGCAATTCAGACCGGCAATGTTCCAGGTTTTACTGCCACTCATTAACGTGACGATCTGATCGCTCATGTCTGGACAGGCAGCTGCTGTCGGGAAGTGTTGAGCCTGTCTATCAATAACCAAGTCGCAGTGAATTTCGTCAGAGATCATGATGACATTGTGCTTCTTACACAATGCTGCGAGTTCTTTCAATTCTTTGGGGGTAAACACCGTACCTGTTGGATTTTGGGGTGAGCACATCATCATAAGCTGCGTTTTATCATTAAAAGCGGCTTCCATCGCAGGCATGTCATAGGTCCAGCGATTATCAATCTGACACAAAGGCACACGAACAATATGGTGTCGATCGACTTCGTGAGAATTATAGAAGTAATGATAAACAGGCGGATTGACAACGATCTCACCACCTTCATCACAGAACGCTCGGCAACTTATCGCAAGCCCTGTCACAACACCAGGCAACCAGACAATCCAACTCGGGTCAACGTCCCAACTGTACTCATTTTTGAGATGCGCAATAACCGCTTCACTGAGACCATCGGGGGCGACGGTATACCCGAATACACCATGGGCAACACGCTCTTCCAACGCCTTCTGAATAGGGGCTGCGAGCTTGAAATCCATATCCGCCACCCAGAATGGCAAAATATCCTGGTCGCGATATTTGTCCCACTTCAAACTTGCTGTATTTTTGCGGGAGATTACTGTGTCAAAGTCGTTCATGGAATTTCAGGGTAAGTAGTTTTGGAATGCGCGCAGTGTGCAATAGAGTATTGAATCAGGCAACCGCCGAACGTTCTCGCCAGCGTGCCCCAAGCCCTCTAGCTACCACCATGATATTGCCTATCAATACGAGCGCTACGCCTGCCAATGCTAACGGAGTCCACTGAAAGTCCTCGTAGATACTGCTGATGACCAACGCGACCAAAGGGAACAACACCGTGGCATAAGCAGCCCGATCCGCACCGATTCGTCCAACCAGGGTCAGATAAGCGCCAAAAGCGATGATAGACCCGAAGATACTCAAGTAGAGCAAAGAACCGACATAGCCAACCGACCATTCAAAAACAATAGGGACTCCTGCAACTAAGGCATAAATCACCATAAAGGCGGCGCCGTAGGCCATGCCAAAGGCATTGGTTTGCAACACAGGTAATTTATGAGATTGATTCCGTGCCGATAGAATGTTGCCCAATGATGCAAAAAATGTGGCTACAAGACCAATTCCCAAGCCTTTCAGCACCTTTGCTGAAGCTTGTTCTGACACCGCCTGCGAAGCTTCTATCTCATGCCAGAAAACCAGGGTAATACCAAGCAGCCCGACCAAGGCGCCAAGCAGGACAATGCTCTGTACGGGCTTTTTAAGGAAAATCGCACCATTGATGATATTCATGACAATGACGGTGGAAAATATAATCGCCACCAGTCCCGATGTAATCAGCCCTGTGCACCAATAAAACAACAAGTAGTTAAAGCTAAACAGGCAAAGACCCTGTGCGGCCATTGCCAGATGTTCTTTAGCACTAAAGCGAAGTTCAACACGCCGTATGAGACACCACGCAAGGAGCAGACACGCTGCTAGTCCAAAGCGATAGACCAAAGAGAGCGATGGGTCCACGGCACCCAATTGAAATCGAATGGCAAACCAGGTCGACCCCCATATCAGCACCGTCAACAGATAGAAAACTGCACCCTGCATTACATGCGCCGTGACGTTAAACCGGAACGCAGCTTAACCCTTTTTTAGGAGAGCGGTACATGAAGGACGAATTTGAACAAGACGATGAAGGTTGCCCTCATTGCGAGTTCTACCGAATTAAATACACCCGCTATGGCTATGTCGGAACCTATCTGAAAGTCGAGCATTGCATTTGCGGAAACCACAGAGTACGTTCAATAAGTCATAATCCTGCCTAGATACTACCCACCGTGAATTCAACGACCGCCCCTATCATAGTCATTGGCGCAGGAATCTGCGGTGTCTCCACTGCGATCTGGCTTCAACGTTCAGGTCATCCAGTCATCTTGATGGATAAAGGCAAACCCGGAATGGCAGCCTCTTTCGGCAACGCGGGGTTGCTTGCTCACTGGGCCGTTGCCCCCGTGACCTCGCCACAGTTGTGGCGTAATGCTCCGAAAATGCTCTTGAGCCCTAGCGGTCCCTTGTTCATTCAATGGAGCTACTTGCTTAGCTTGGCTCCATGGCTTTTAAAGTTTATGGCCAATGCCACAGATGCGAAGACACGACGCATTGTAAAAAACCTTGACCCTCTGATTTACGACACTGTCGAACAGCACAAATCACTTGTGCAAAAGTCAAAAGCGGAGAAATGGATAATCGACAGCAAATTCAGCTTCGCCTATGAATCCGAAGCTGCATACAGTTGGGAAATGAGAGCAAGCGTAGGACTAAAACCCACTATTGTCACAGGCGATGCAGTTCGCGAGGAAGAACCCATTCTAGGCCCTTCAATACAATGCCTTGCCGTGCTTGAAGGCCAGGGCCATATCAGTAACCCTGGCCAATACATTACTGAACTTTGTAAGGTGTTCACCGATGAAGGCGGCAAACTGGTTCAAGCAGAAGTGCGGGACATACATAAAACTAATGGCCGTGTATCGCACGTCGATACCGACCACGGCAGCTTCGATTGCAGCCGCGCGGTTATCACCTCAGGTATTTGGTCTAAAGAACTCACCCGAAAGCTTGGTCTTACCATCCCAATGGAAACCGAACGCGGTTATCACATTCTTTTCGAAAACCCATCGGAAGTCCCTCGCAACCCAATGATTATGACAAGCGGTAAGTTCGGCGTGACTCCCATGGAATCCGGACTTCGATGCGCAGGCACAGTGGAACTTGCCGATCATCGAGCCCAACCCAACAGGGCTCCTCTCGTCTTAATTAAAAAACGTGCGAGGGCCGCTTTCCCCAATCTTCAATATACAGGCACACAGGAATGGATGGGCTGTCGACCAACACCTCCTGACAGTACGCCTTTAATTGGTGAACTCGGCAACAGTGGAATTTTTACGGGTTTCGGGCATCAGCATATTGGAATAACCGCCGGCCCCAAAACCGGCCGTCTGATCGCACGGTTAATTGATGGTCAGACACCAAACATGGATATGGCGCCCTATTCACCAGACCGGTACATCGGCTAAATTGAAGAAACGGAAACTCATTAAATTAACCCCCTGCAACAAAGAACAGCTCCTGTAACTTAGTACTGCCCATTCAGTCCTGCACGGCACCTTTAGCAAGCTCAGAAGTGAGGCTAGGTGTCTCAGAGAGTCATGTGGTCATTTTTTGCACAAAACCGATATAATACACAGCCTGCCCAGACGTCTATAAAAGCCGTGATCTCAACAGCAAATCTGACGATCCAGTTCGGTGCCAAACCGTTATTTGAAAACGTCTCGACTAAATTCGGTGAAGGTAATCGCTATGGCTTGATAGGCGCCAACGGTAGCGGCAAGTCCACGTTCATGAAAATATTGAGCGGCGACCTCGAACCGAGCTCCGGCACAGTCACCTTGCTGCCGGGTTTACGCATGGCTACGCTGCAGCAAAACCAGTTCGGCTTCGAAGAATTTTCCGTTCTGGACACCGTCATCATGGGGCATCAGGAACTCTGGACTATCAAGGAAGAGCGCAACCGCATCTACGCCATGCCGGACATGAGCGTAGACGATGGTATGCGTGTCGCAGACCTTGAAGTTCAGTTCGCAGAGCTTGATGGTTATTCTGCAGAGGCGCGGGCAGGCGAATTACTGTTTGGAGCTGCAATACCCATCGAACAACATATGGTCCCCATGAGCGAAGTTGCCCCAGGCGACAAACTCAGAGTACTTCTGGCACAAGCACTGTTTGCCAATCCCGACTTGCTACTACTCGACGAACCTACCAATAACCTCGACATCAATACCATTCGCTGGCTGGAAAGCGTGCTCAACGAGCGCAACAGCACCATGATCATCATTTCGCACGACCGACACTTCCTGAACAGTATTTGTACGCACATGGCTGATCTTGATTACGGCGAAATCAAGGTTTATCCAGGCAACTACGATGATTTCATGATGGCCTCAACCCAGGCTCGTGAACGTCAATATTCTGACAACGCCAAAAAGAAATCTCAAATCGCGGACCTGCAGGCTTTTGTACAACGATTCAAAGCTAATAAGTCCAAAGCCAGGCAGGCGACATCCCGGCAAAAGCAGATAGACAAACTAGCCATCGTAAAGATGAAGCCGTCCAGCCGTGTTAATCCTTACATCCGCTTTGAATTAGAGAAAAAACTCTTCAGAAATGCAGCGGAATTAGAAGACGTCGACGTTGGCTATGAAAATCATTCAGTCATCAAAAACCTAAGCATCATGATTGAAGCGGGTGACAAAGTCGCCGTCATCGGTCCCAACGGCATCGGTAAAACGACATTTGTAAAACTGCTTGCACGCGAACTGGAACCTAACAAAGGCGAATTGAAGTGGACGGAAAACGCGAACATTGGCTATTTTGCTCAGGACCATGAAGAGGATTTCGATGCCACCACAACCATCCTCGACTGGATGACGCAGTGGAGCAACGAGAATCAGGATGAGCAGGAAATTCGCGGCATTCTCGGGCGCTTGCTGTTTGGCAAAGACGATATCAACAAGCCTGTAAACGTGGTATCCGGTGGGGAAAAAGGTCGCTTACTGTTCGGCAAACTTATGCTCCAATCACCGAATGTCATGATTCTGGACGAACCAACCAACCACTTGGATATGGAATCTATTGAGTCACTGAACCTGGCTGTCCATCTGTACACAGGCACCGTCATCTTTGTTAGTCACGATAGAGAATTCGTCAGCTCTTTAGCCAACCGTATCATCGAGCTCGGTGAAACCAAACACACCGACTACAAAGGGAACTACGAGGAATACCTGGAAAGCCAGGGCATAACCGACTAAGACGTACTAGTCGATAGATAAGCCAAAATAGGCGGCCATCTATCGACTGAAAAACCTAAGGCTAAAATCTTATCGCATGGTGACCAACTCTTCACCGCTGGTCGGGTGGATTGCAACTGTGTCATCAAGATCACGCTTGGTTGCCCCCATACGCATCGCAACCGCAAAACCTTGCATCATTTCGTCAGCAGCCAGACCGATCATGTGAATACCTACCACTTTCTCGTCAGCGCCTGTCACGATCAACTTCATAGCTGTCTTGGATTTGTGCGGAGTAAATGAATTGTACATTGCTGTGAATGTTGACTCATAAACTGTCACAGCATCACCATGTTCTTTACGAGCCTGAACTTCGGTCAAACCAACAGTCGCCATGGGTGGGTGACTAAAAACCACAGTTGGTATAAGTGAGTAATCCATATGTCGCCCTTCCTGAGCGTCGTAGATGCGATCAGCTAGGCGCCGACCAGCAGCAATTGCGATGGGCGTTAGTTCAGCCTGTCCAGTGACATCACCTATAGCAAATATGCCCGGCACATTTGTCTCCTGATATTTGTCCACAGGAATGTAGCCTCGGGCATCTTTCTCAACACCAGCACTCTCGAGGCCAAGATTGTCCGTTGCCGGGGAACGCCCAACAGCAAAAATAACAGCGTCATAACCATCAATCGTCACACCGTTTTCACCCGTGGCCGCAATACCTTGGTCGGTTTTCTCAAGCTTCGCCGCAGAAAACCCTTTTTCGATGTGCAAGCCTTCGCTGAGCATTTCGTCCATGAGTCTCTCCTGTAGCAATAGATCAAACTCCCGCAAGAAAGATTGGTGGCGAATTCCCAGAGTGACTTGGCTACCCATGGCTTGCATCATGCCAGCAAGCTCAACTGCTATGTACCCAGCGCCAAGAACCAATACACTTTTAGGTTGCTCAGTCATTTCAAAAAAGCCATCGGACGTCGTGCCCAGTTCCTTTCCCGGAATATCAGGAACTCTTGCATATCCGCCAGGGGCCAGCACGATTCTCTCGGCGGTATAGCGTTTGTTGTCTACCTCAACTGTATTTTTATCAACTAGAGTCGCGTATCCGTTTAACGTTTCCACATTGTTCTTACCCAGATAGTTTGCATAGGCGTTGTTGATATTGCTGATGTACTGCTGCCGTTTTTCCACCAGTGCAGTCCAGTCAAATCCATTGACAGTAACGTCAAACCCATAGCCCTCAGCATCGCGCAAAGCGTGCGCCATCGCCCCGGCATACCACATGACTTTTTTGGGTACGCATCCTCGGTTCACACAAGTACCACCCAATACCAGATCACTTTCGATGATCAAACAGCGAGCACCATAGCTTCCTGCACGGTTTGCTGTGGCAATTCCGCCACTGCCACCACCGACGGCGATTAGGTGATAGTCAAAGTCGCAGGGCATAGTTTTTTCCTCAAAATGTGTGAAAGCTGACAAAGCATGGTTTGTAATCAGGGTTCGTGAGTCACGAACGTGTGTTTCGAGATACTATACCTAGGCTAAGCATTGATCGGACGTACCCGTCTGTGAATATCACCCTCTTCAGACAAAAACTACCGCATTTCGTTTCACTGACCCGACTGGATAGACCCATCGGCATTTACTTGCTGCTGTGGCCTATGCTGTGGGCGCTTTGGTTTGCTGCCAAGGGTGTGCCGAATCTGGGTGTATTGATCATATTCGTCCTTGGAACCACGCTGACACGTTCTGCGGGATGCGCAATCAATGATTATGCAGACCGGGACTTTGATGGACACGTGGAACGCACGCGAAATCGTCCCTTGGCAACCGGTGCCCTCTCAAACCAAGATGCCCTAATGGCAGCCGCGGTATTGATGCTAATCGCGTTCATTCTCGTACTTCTCACCAATCCATTGACCATTTCGCTCTCTTTCATCGCCGCGCTGCTGGCCGTTGCCTACCCCTTTGCCAAACGGTATACGTATTTGCCACAAGTGGTTCTCGGTGCTGCCTTCGGATTTGCCATTCCCATGGCCTACGCAGCGCAAATCAACAGTGTGCCTGCTCAAGCATGGTGGCTGTTTGCAACAGCGGTGATCTGGTCAGTTGCCTATGACACGCTGTACGCCATTGCCGACCGTCCTGATGATCTGAAAATTGGCGTGAAATCCTCAGCTATCTTATTTGGCCACTACGAGCTGCTTATGGTTGGCGCACTTCAAGTATTTGTATTAATCGCACTGGGGGTTATCGGAGCAAACGCTGGTCGCGGCATTATCTATTTCTCTGGCTTGGTCGTAGCGTCAGGATTTGTCATCTATCAGCTGTGGATTTGCAGACATCGGGAACCAGGAAAGTGTCTGCAGGCTTTTCTTAACAACAGTTGGATGGGCATGACTATATTTATTGGCCTTGTACTCGACTACGCAGTTAACCCGTAATGGACAACACTGCAATATGGGTGGCGCAGTTGTTACACCGTTACTCGTCGGTACTGGGAGGTATCGAATCACCACCACCAAAATTATTAACATCCTTCAACACTCTGCAACTGGCAGATGCGGTGCTTGATAGCGCTAAGCTTATTGATGCAAGCTCTGATTACGCCACGCAACTCGCTGTAATTGGACCAACACAATCTGGCAAAAGCACTCTGGTGAATGCTTTGCTGGACACAGATGTCGCAGGCATTAGTGCGTTGGCAGGCTTCACTGTTCATGCTCAAGGCTACGCTAGTGGCTGCAACGAAACTCAATTAACAACATTACAACAAGTCATGGAGCCACTGGTCAGAACCGCAGCCGCACAGCTCGATGCAAACGAACTGAATAGCTACGCCTTGGAAAGTATTGTTTCAGGAACCCAAGCTATCGACGCCCCTACGGTCGTATGGGATACCCCAGACTTTGATTCAATTGATGCCAGTACCTATACCCTCGCGGTGCTCAATACAGTTGCACTGGCAGACGTCATCATTATGATGGTGAGTAAAGACAAATACGGCGATAAAAGTGTGTGGGACATGCTGTCCCTCATTGAACCGTTAGACAAGCCACTGCTTGTCTGCATTAACAAACTGGATACCTTCGACGAAGACACTGTATCAACCGCGTTCTTAAACAGATTTACTCAGTACTTTCCACAAAGAACAACCCCTGAGTTGATGCTCTTACCCTTTAGTAGAAAAAACGCTACCGAATCAGTAACGCCATTCCCAGATCAAACATTGCTACGCTTATTCGAGAAACTAAAATCGTCTCAAAAATTAATTCATCGTGAAAACTATGTTTCCACAGCTACGTATTTTGTGGAGAATAATAAGGCTCAATGGTTTGCACCTCTGATTGAAGAAGAAACAGCTCGTCTGCATTGGCAAACACTTATCGAACTCACCGCTGAAACGGCAGAGGCGTTTTACGTTGACGGCTATCTTAATAACGACGACAAATATGTCACATTCAATCGGACCATTGCCGAACTGTTAACGCTTTTAGAGATACCCGGTTTGGCACCCACGCTGGCAAAAGCGCGCCAGATACTCACATGGCCTGCCAGAAAATTGATTGGCGCTGGCAAGCTCGCATTTAATCGCTCACAGTTCGCTCAAAACTATTCATTTTCTCCCGACGAACACGAGGTAGATGTGTTGAACCGAATGTTCAGCGAGGCATTGATATCACTGCAAGGAGACCTGCTAGAACAACCCTCGTCGGTCTATTGGGGCGCTCTGAACTCAGTGTTTCGTAAAAATGAAGCAACAATAAGAGCATTTTTTACTGAAGAAAGTGAAAACGCACGCAAGGACTTCGAACCTCAGATTGAGGCCGCTGCGCAACAGATATACGTCCAGCTACAATCGCAACCAGCATTGTTAAATACCCTAAGGGCAACTCGAGCATCTGTTGACGCGGCAGGAATTGCTCTGGCGATTAAATCAGGAGGCCTGGCCCCCATTGATCTCTTACTCGCACCTGCTATGCTTTCAGTCACAACCTTGTTAACGGAAAGTGCGCTAGGACGTTACGTTGAATCTATCAAGAGTGAATTAAAAGAAAAACAACGCACACATATCGCTGAGCGAGTTATACGAGGGGCTCTATGCAAACATCTGTCAGAGCTTACAAACAAGCTTGATAGCCCGCTACTCTACTCACAGCATTTGGAGCCCGAATTAAGGGACGCTGTGAATAGAGCATCCCACGCGGATTGACACCTTGGCCTCCTAGTAACTCGCACCGCCAAGAAAGTGTCGATAGCCAACGCCAAAGTACATATCATCGATGTTCTCGACACCGACATAGACCTCACCAGGTCCCAGGGGCATGTAGACACCACCACCAAGGCCGATTTCGGAATCATTATCATCGCTGGTTTGTCCACCAAATCTGGTTTCGAAGGCGAGACGGTTATAGCTAACTACGCCGTACCATTTGAGACCGTTT
This sequence comes from Halioglobus sp., assembly GCA_047629055.1. Classification (GTDB taxonomy): domain Bacteria; phylum Pseudomonadota; class Gammaproteobacteria; order Granulosicoccales; family Granulosicoccaceae; genus Granulosicoccus. Next base: position 7,919 of record JBLHWG010000023.1, on the reverse strand, counting down.
GAATAAAATGCCTCTTTGCCACCAAAATGCACGGCAAGTGTCAACTCTGAAAGATCCGATTCGGCACCAGCAAATGAGCCAAGTTCAACGGTACTCATGTGATAACTCGCACCGACGGCGAGGTCCACCTCAGGCATGATCCGCTGATTATCTAAATAGTATCTGGCGCCAATACCGAAAGCGTTTCCATCTGCACTATCACCCAGATCAACTAACCCGAAATCGCCGTAAAACGTTACCAAAGGGGTGTATTGATAGTTTAACCTGGCAGATAGGCTTGAGAAATCTCCCTCGCTTACGTAACCCACTTCAATGGACATTTCACTCATCTGTCGAGGATCAGGGGATCGACCATCCAGAGGACCGAGCGTGTCGGCCTGACTTGACATTGAAAAGCCCAACATGGCAAACAAAACAGCACGAGTTGAAAAACGCAACATGGAACTATCACTTATAAGCTTTGGAACTATAAGCGTAGACGCTATTTCTGAAAAAACTTCATGCAGATAGGGCCAGCTGTAATGATGAAAATAAATCGGTAGCTGTCTACCTGTGCGACCACCCCTGCATCACGGCCATAAGACATCGCCTGTCAATACTAACAAATCAGGGTTCGTAACGTATTCGGTACAAGCCTTGGATACCCGCATCGCTTGAAAAGTACACATGCCCGTCCGGGCCAACGGCAATTCCTATCGGACGCGCCCATCGCTGACCATCCGGCAGTTGAAAACCTGTCATGAAATCCTGAACTTCACCAGCGATGCCATTGTTGAAGTTGACTCTGACAATTTTAGGTTCACGCCGACTCGCAGGGTTACCATCGCCACGCCCATTACTGGTTGCCCAACTTCCATGAAGAGCAACCAGAGCATCGTGCTTGAACTCGTCAAAGGCGGCGCCTGTCGGAACAAAGGTCAAATCCATTGGGGCAATTCGAGCCGGAAAGCTTGCCACCGGAGCGGTGACTGATTCCTTACTCAACGGTGCATCGGACAAAACACAGCTATCCACTTGCATTCGACCATCTATGTATTGATACCAGGGCATGCCATGAAAAGAACCTTCTTCCACCCGCGAGAAATATTCACGAGGCTGTTCATAGCCCAAATGATCCGGGCCATTGTTGCTGGTGTACAGATCTGCTGTGACAGGATGCCAATCGAAACCAACCGGATTTCTCAAGCCCGATGCATAGGGTTTCAATGAGCTCTTGCCGTCACCCATTTCAATGATGAAAACACCGCCACGCCTATCCGTGAAAGAATACGATTCGCTTAAGTATTCATCACTGCAGTTGCCCGTAATTCCCAAGCTGACGTACAATTTGCCGTCTGGTCCCTCTTTCAAGGTTCGACTATTGTGACCGCGGCCACCGGGGAGATTTACCAGAACTTCAAATTGCTCAGCGCTAATAGAGGTTGTTTCTAGCGAGTAAGGAGCACTGGCGACGCTTCCCGTTTGCGCGACATAGATACGATTATCTTTGACAGCAACGCTGTGCGGGTAATCGGGGAGGCGAACAAGCTCATTGGGCTGCGTATATGGCGGGTCTAACCAGTAAACGCTGCCAGATTTTGAGCCAATAAAAAGCCTCTGCCCGGAAAAGTGCAATATTCGCGGACCTCGCAATTCACTGGAAAGCAACTCTACAACGAAACCCTTGGGCAATTGCACAGGGAATATATAGGAGCCAACGGTGAGCTCTGATGATTGCAGCGGGATTGTCTGCTGCGCGAAACCAGTTTGTTGCGCCAAAGCGAGAAACAAGTAAACTAAGTAAACAGGAATTTTTTTGCGACTGCGTGCTCTGGGCATATTTTTGAGAATCCGCTTTTTTAAGGAAGATTCTCGACAGTTAGTCTATCGAGAATCACCCTGAATCACATCAGATTTGCGCGTTAACTACATGCGCTGAACAAATTCGAAAATTAAAGCTTTGCCAGTACGGCTTCTGCTGCACTAACGGTTGCTTCACCTGCATTGGCTTCTACTGCCATGTGTGTAACTACGCCGTCTTCCAAGACCATGACATAGCGATTTGATCGCTCACCGAGGCCAGCCACACTCAGATCGATAATCATGTCTGCAGCCCGTGTGAATTCATGATTGCCGTCGGCCAACATATCAACATGCTCACCCGTACCCATGCTCTTGCCCCATGCATTCATAACAAAAAAGTCTGCTGTAGAAATACAAGCCACCGCTGCTACACCTTTGTCACGAAGCGCCTGGGCATGCTCGATATAACTAGGCACATGCGTTTCGGAGCACGTTGGGGTAAATGCGCCAGGCAGTGCAAAAATAACGACCTTGCGCCCTGCACAGTAGTCGGTCAGTGATACATCTGTAGGGCCTGCAGCAGTCATTTGCTTCAGTTTTACGTCAGGAATCTTGTCGCCTTCTTTGATCATTCTTAAATCCTTGGTTAAATAGATGAGTTACTACACAATGTTGGATCTAATTATACCTGAGTGGCTGCACAGCCACTTATTGTTCCATTGACCTCAGGCGGCTTGACGAAACAAAGATTCCAATTGATCGAGCATCACAGGTCCCAACTGACGAGCGTCGAACACACTTACAGCATGAGAATAAAACCTGCTAACGTCGTGACCGATTCCAATCGCCATTAGCTCGACACCGGATGACCCCTCGATGTTGTCGATAACACCTTGTAAATGGCGTGCAAGGTAGTCTCCAGCATTAGCACCCAATGTGCTTGTGTCTACGGGTGCACCGTCGGATATGGTCATGAGAATCCGGCGATGCTCTGAACGCCTCTGCAATCGTTGATACGCCCAGGTTAATGCCTCACCGTCGATATTCTGTTTCAAAATATCGCGATCGAGCATTAACCCCATGTTGCGCTTAGCCAGTCGATAAGGTGTATCCGCTGCCTTGTAAATTATATGTCTTAAGTCGTTCAGACGCCCTGGATTTTCTGGGCTGCCCTGTTGCTTCCAGGCCTCCGTGGACAAACCTCCGTGAAGATGACAGGTGGTAAATCCTAAAATTTCAACAGTGACACCGCAGCGCTCCAGAGTTCGGGCAAGAATATCGGCTGCCACAGCAGCGATCATAATTGGCTTGCCAAGCATTGATCGCGAATTGTCGATTAGCAAGGTGAGCGTCGTATCCTTGAAAGCCATCTCACTCTCTGCTTTAAAACTCAATGGCATCAAAGGATCAGAAATAATGCGCGATAGTCGCGCTGAATCCAGCTGCCCCTCCTCAAGATCAAATTGCCAATGCCTTTTTTGCTGTGCGAGAAGGACACGCTGCAAACGGGTGGCAAGCCGCCTGACCAACCGCCCATGTACCGCTATGTGATCGTCCAGTTCAATGCGCCATTGCGCCAGTTGATCGTTGCCGGCCCATTGGGACGCGTGCCCTGTCTCATCAAAATCTGTCGTGAACGCTTTGTAAGGCTGGGTATCTCCACTGATCTGAATAGTGGGGTCCGGACCTGAAATTGGAGCTTCATCTAATGCCTGTTCTGGCAAATCGTCAGTGGGTTCGCCATCACTATCATCTTCTGCAGTCCATTCTTCAGCATAATCGGTGTCGTCGCTGGCCTCCGACTCTCCTAACTCCAAAGGCTCAGAATCTTCATCTGTGTCATCGGATGGCAGAATCTCATCGGCGTCCTCGCTTGCCTCCGGTGGTTCAGAGTTAAAACTCGCAGCCCCTCGCCGGTTCGCGGTAAGCCGATCAGCCAACGAAGATGCCAAGCTGGCAAATCTATTCTGGTCGTGCAGTACACACGTCAATTGATTCAGCTTAAATTGACTCAGTGTCAGCACCACATGCTGATCATTTATCTCGATTTTGCGATCATTAACGCTGCCTTCACCGGCGCGAAACGCTCGGCGACACATCAAAGCAGTAAACGCTTGCAGCTGCTCCTCTGTTGCTGGTTCCGAACTCGGCCCCGGCCCCAAACCAGCCCTCCCGATGGAAACAAGGTCTGGCCCGATGTTGCCAGATCGTGCATCAAGATTTTTCTGAACACCCACAAACTGATTGGCACCCAGAGCCTCATAACGCTCCCGTTCTATAATGTTAAACAAAGTGCGACTTAGCGCATGCTCAGGTGCGAACTGCAGCTGCATATGCTCATTATGATGCGCCTTCTTCAAAGCTATTGAATCGTACAGGCCACGCGCCATAACGGACTCCGGAGAACCATTCAGCAATTCGAGCGATGCAGCGGCAGCTAAACTGCGTGCACATCCAGCGGCACTGCTCAATTCCACCGCTTTCGCTCCAGCGCCTCCAATGCTTCCGTTTTTGTCTGCCTTCTCTTTAAGCACGTAACTGCGTGTATCCTAGTTTCCATTCGTCGGCGTGGAAAACGCCACAATACGATCAATCAACACCTTCAACGACCACGTATCTTCATCATGTCTGACCTTCCTGCGGCACAGCAACAGGCACTTGAACACTGGGCTAACGACGCAATTGCCGCCGGCTGGCTATCCGAGACCGTGCCATCTACACTGAGCAATGCTGTTGTAGGCGCGCCCTCAAATATGTTCGGCGCGCAGCAACGTCCTCTCGTAGTTGGTCTCTTCGGTGGAACCGGCGTGGGTAAAAGCACCTTACTGAACCGTTTCGCCAAAGAGGCAGTCGCTCAGACCAGCGCAGAGAGGCCAACTTCCCGCGACATTACCGTATACGTACATCGATCAATTTCGGTCGACAAGTTACCCAATAACTTTCCGATGCACAAAATGCGCACATCGTTGCACGGGAATCAAAAGTACCAACACGTCATGTTTATCGACATGCCAGATTTTGACAGTGTCGAAACTGCCAACCGTGATCTGGTTGATGCCTGGCTTCCTCACTTGGATCTGGTTCTGTACGTGGTAAGCCCAGAACGCTATCGAGACGACCAAGGTTGGCGACTGCTGTTGGCTCATGTCACCCAACATGCTTGGGTGTTTGTCATGAACCATTGGGACAGGGGGGTGCCAGAGCAATTAGCTGATTTTTCCAGCCAATTGGCTGAGGCAGGCCTCACCAACCCATTGATCTTCCAAACCGACTCATCATCGCAATCTGACGCCACCTCCGACCAATTCGACTCATTGCAATTGCTAATTCAGGAGACTTCGGACGAATCCATTATCCGGTCTCTTGAGGATCTCGGGGTAGTTGCGCGTCTGAAGGCTATGAAAGCACTTAGTGACCCTTGGAGCAAGAAACTAGGTCAAGCAGAAACATTTCAGACTCTTTTTGAAAACTGGACAAATCATTGTACCTCCCATGACAGCTCCCTTGAACAAGCAACGGGATTCAAAATTCTGCAGTTTTCAGAAAATTACGCCATCAAAAAGGGGTTTTGGTTAAATCGTTTGCGTGGCGATCAAGCGCCACCAGCACAAATTCCAAATCCGGCGACCATCATAGACGACTCTTTTCTTTCTCGATTGGACAGTAGTTTGGCTGATTTTATCAATCAGCAATCTCAAGAACTGGCACTACCGATCGCGGCCATAAAACAAAGTATTGCCAAACCTTATGCAAACGCCAGGCGAAATTTTTCAGCCACAATTATCTCAGAGCTCGACAAATCATTAGCACTGCCCGGAAGTGCGATCCAACGTGCCCTGCATAAGGGTTTAGGCATCCTGTGCATTGTATTGCCCTTGAGTGCCATGATCTGGATAGTCTGGCGTGTAGTGATAGGCTTTGCAGAAGGTGGTAGTAATCCGGCGGCCTACCTGGGCAGTAGCTTCGCGATCAACGCGTCGTTATTACTGGGGCTGTCCTGGCTGCTTCCCGTTTTCCTACACCGCAAGTCCAAGCCTTCTCCAGTACGAGCCGCTCAACGAGGCATGAAACTCGGCCTACAAAAAGCGCTTAGCAATGTTCAGCATGCCGTCTCTGATGGGCTAAGTTCACTTAAAAAGAGTTCCGATGCATTAGCAAGCTCCTACCAGCAGCTTTGGCAAACGTTAGGAACGCCTAATACTGAAGGGCTGCCGGAACCTGTAAAACGAATGCTGGCATCAGAGCTGACTGAAAATGTTCATCGATCGTTGGATGTTCGTGCCAATACCCACAGCTCCACCGACAAGGCTCCAGTATCGTAGAGTTCTCGGGCTAGCTCCCTCGCAGTGGCACCTGTTGTCATTACATCGTCGACAATCGCAATGCGGCACCCTTTGACGTCAGGCGACGCCCTAAACGCACCAAGAATTCGAAGCTGCCTTGCCGCTTTACTCAGGCCTGCTAATGAGCCTGTGTCAAAAGCCCGGGATGCCAGCAAGGGCTTGTACTGAAGATCAAGCTCGACAGCACACCATCGCGCAATATCAGCTGCTTGATTGTATCCTCGCTCAGCCTGACGGGCGGTATGAAGAGGCACCGGAACAAGGACATCAGGAAATGATCCTAGCGGCTTTACAGAGGCCGCTAACAATCCACCAAGCACTCGACCAAAAACACGCCGTTGGCCGTACTTCATGCGACCAATGATGTGATCGATCGGGAATTCATATCGATACGGTGCAACAATTCTATGAAAAATACTGTCGATATTTTGACAAGAGCTACAACAATATAAAACATCAGCGTCAGTCTTAGATTTTTTTTTATCACCTGCCAGAGGATCGATCCCGTCTTTAACTTGCCCGGATCCACACATCACACATAGGTAATGCCACGAGGTGCTATTTTTTTTTAAAATTCTGGGAGCTAGCCATTTATCGCAATCGCTGCAAATATCCAGATTCTGGTAGCTGGGTCGGTTACATAAAACGCAATAAGCGCCAATTTTCAGTCGATTCATGACTGAATTGGCCAATTCCTTGAAAATTGGAATATTAAAATGCATTAGCAATAATCCTTTTGCTTCTGATTTGGTCTGTTTAGCCTACACTGAGTCAATCATTAAGAAAAAATTTTGTGTGTGCTTGTTGTATTTTACATACACAACAAGCCCCTAATGAGTTTACACTCGATTCAAGTGACGCTATACAAGACAAAAATACAACAAAGCCATGTGGTGTTCTTGTCTTTGCAGTTTCGTGCAGAACGAGTAAACCGGTTCGAATCTTAACGATAGGGACTCAGGTCAGCCAAAATCGAGCAATTAACGCATCGATGGCGAGCTGATCGCGTCAGTTTTGCAATTTTTAGTTATAAAAAGAAAGTTTAACTAGTGGGAGCTAGCTATGAATAGAAAAATTAGTACTCTAAGTACCATCGCGGCCCTGCTAATGGGTAGTGGTATCGCCCTTGGCCATACCGCTCTCGAAGGAACGATAGAAATTCCTGGTGGTAACGCTGGATATCTAAATTCTGGTGGTAATGCAGTTCGTACAGCACTAGGCGACTGCCTCACATCAGGTACTTACAGCGACGACAGTATTGTTAATGCTTGCGCTGGGATTGAAGAAGAAGTTGAAGTTGAAGCTGTAGAAGAAACTGCTGATGCAGAAGCTGCTCCAGCACCAGAACCTGTCAAGAAAGAGCCTATCGTTACAACTGCAACACTTGGTGGTGAAGCACTATTTGCCACTGGTTCGAGTGAGCTGAGCGCAGCTAGCAGCGGCTCACTTTCAAAGCTTGTTGTTCAACTCGGAAAATTTCAGGAAATCTCAGCTATCGACGTGGTTGGACATACTGACGCCACAGGCGCAAATGCTAACAATCAATCGTTGTCCGAAGCACGTGCTGCTGCAGTTGAAGAATATCTGAGCGCTGCGTACCCTGATACTGCAATTTCCAGCAGTGGCATGGGTGAAGATAGCCCGGTTGCAACTAACTCTACACCTGAAGGCCGAGCGCAGAATCGTCGCGTCGAAATCCAGGTAACTGCAAAAAGCATTACTGAGTAAACCCTAAGGAGGAAGTCTTTTGGCTTCCTCCTATTGACCTTGAGTGATCCTTGCTCTACAAAATAC
>JBLHWG010000022.1:0-27459 GCA_047629055.1 Halioglobus sp. | reverse complement strand
TGGGCAGGCATAAGCGAGAAGGTAACGGGGGGGCGGCAAAGGACTCGGGAAGGTGAGAACACTGGCAAAAGACAGTGGCAGCCCTCGAATATGTCTTGACTATAGAGAACTAGCTCGCCAAACACAACCATTAAGTCGAAAATTGACACCCCGTACAAAAATGTCGCAGCGTCAAATTTCTGAAAACTTAGCAACCGCTATTTTGAGATAATGTTGCCTGCATCGCGTTCACAGGAATGAGCAAATTGTTGCTGGAATGATTGGCGCTCACTGCTATCTCTAGTTCTTTTCATCCCAAGTTTTTGGTTCCCACAGCTCTATTTTGTTTCCTTCTGGATCCATGATCGAAGCGGGTACACCATTTTCGGCATACTCCGGGCCTTTGAGTATTTTGATGCAGGACTGGGTCAGTTGCATCAACATAGCGTCCATGTTGTTAACACGATAATTGATCATAAAGGACGATTTGCCAGGGCCAAACCAGTCGCTGTCAGCGATATTCCACACTGTCATTCCCTTGTCTTCAGCAGCAGCATCCTCCTCCCACTGAAGTAAGGCGCCACCCCAGTCTTCGAGACTCATACCGAGATGTTTCTCGTACCACGATGAAAAGATGTTTCCTTTGCTGCTCGATAAAAAGAACACGCCACCAATTCCCGTAACTTTAGCCATGTTTTTTTTCTCTTGGATCCCCTGTACTCTGATCTTCGAGCATACAACTGCGTGTTACTGCGTAAAGAGAAATTGATTTTTCGCCAATACATCTCACATTAAGCAACGATTAGCTGGAGTGTCATCGGCGCTATTAAGTGCCAGCTGCCCAACAAACGAGAGCAGCTGACACGGGCCTTCAAACTTTAATCAAACGCTTTCTGAGAACCTTCACGGTGTATATTCTGTGGCACAAACCCAGTTCGTACAGCATCGCGTGGCTGCGGTACCCACAACACTCTATCCGGATGCATACCAGCGCCATAGACGGCTGAGACAGCAGACAACCGCATTCGATTTAACAATCGCGTATCCACTTCACCACACAATGGGTGAATTCCTCCATTGTCGGCAACAACTTTTCCCCAAGCAGCCTTTCTGGAACCTAGCGTTGCCGGATCGTCCAGTGCCGGACAACGAAGCTCATTGGTGTTCAGATCGACAATGATTTCATCGCCATCTTCAAGAAAAGCGATGGGGCCACCTAATGCGGCTTCCGGGCCAACATGCCCAATAACCAAACCAACAGATCCACCGGAGAAACGTGCATCGGTCATAAGGCCGACTACGATATCCCGCTCTCGACACAGCGTTGTTATACGCGATGTTGAATCTAGCATTTCAGGCATTCCTGGTGCGCCGCTCGGCCCTTCATAACGGACAATAACCATGTCGTGATTCTGAAAATCCATAGGAGCCGCTTCAAGAGCATCAAGCAAGGCCTGCTCACCGTTGAAGATACGAGCCCTACCGACAAAACGATTATCGTCAAGACCACCTTCAACACCGGCTAGTTTCAATACAGCACTGAATTCTGGAGACAAATTTCCACCTAAAACGCGCAGACCACCGGTGGGTTTGTACGGGTTCTCAACGGGGTAGACAACAACGCCATCCGGCTCACCAGTATCAAGCCTTGCCACTTGCTCAGCCAGCGTTTCGCCGGTGCATGTCAGTGTATCGCCGTATAACAAACCGGCATCCAGCAGTGCTTTTACAATGACCTGCACACCACCTTTGTTATCTATATCCACCATGGAATACTTACCGTAGGGACGAGCATCGGTCAGTACCGGCACGACATTCTGAGATAAGTGGTTGAATTCCTCCGGAGACATGATGTCATCTGCAAAACTCTTGAACCCAGCAGCTCGGGCTATCTCAGGCGCATGCAAAAGAACGTTTGTAGAGCCACCTACTGCCATGGATACGATTACGGCATTGCGGATTGCATCCCGACTGACGATGTCACGAGGTGTATGACCGCGCTCGATCATGCCTTGCAGATAATCAACTAGTTGGCTTGGAAATTCAGTGAGTCGACGTGGATCGTCTGACGGTGGTGCAACCATATGCAACGGCTGCATACCCACGACGCCAATGAAAGTCTGCATGGTGTTGTAGGTGAACATGCCGCCACAGCTGCCGTACCCCGGACACGCTTCCTTAGCGATGCGCATTTTGAAATCCTTATCCGTATCTCCTGCAACCTGAAACGCAGAAACGATGTCGATAGGTTGTTCAGTCACAGAGTCTCTGCCCGGACGAATTGGGCCGTCGGACATGATGATGGCTGGACGATTATGCTCGAGTAGTCCTGCCAAAGTACCCACCGGTGGTTTGTCGCAGGCAACTACGGCAATAGTACCTTCAAGGCCACTGGCACTCAGATGCTCACAGACGGTGTCATGGGTGACTTCTCGGCCGATTAAGGAATAGCGCATTTCGCGGGTACCGTTGCGCATACCGTCTGAGGTCGCCACCGTGTATTCTGGCTGGACAAGTCGCATCGACATCTGGCCCGGCCCCCGCCCAAGGCGATCACTGAGGTGACTTTGAATTGCCTCGACCTTGCGCTGAACCCCCAGGTAGCATTGGCTGTCGCCCTTTGTACCAATAACACCGACCGAGGGCTCATGGATTAGATCCATGTCCTGATTGAGTTCGCGTGCGACGCCGTAGGTTTGAGCATTACGGCCTGGGTTGCTATCAAAAACAACGGATTTGGACTTCTTGGACATCTTAAGACTCACTAAAAGCGTTTGCTAAGTTCCAATTTTGCCAGATTGCGGCAACGGGATACATCCCGAATCAAAATTTATTGTTTCATGCGCCTGTCGCAGAGCGTTCTCAAAATTGCTATTTACCCGAACCGCTAGTGCCTTCCTGACGAATCGCGTCCATCTGAATTTTCAATTCTTTCTGATATCCCGCACCAAGCTCGCGCACCTTCGCTTGGTAAGCCTTGTTCTCAGCCGCTGGAACATCCGGATCGCGATACTCAGCTAATATCGCGATTGAACTGCGCTCTACGCCTTCGAAGGCATAAGACATTTTCCGGGCAACCGACTCCTCTATTCCCAACGCCTCATAGGTAGAGCGGCCCATTCGAATCGAACTGTCATAGGTTTCTCTGATGATGTCGCGACAGCCAGCTTCCCACAACTCATAGACATGCTCACGATCGAGGGCACGGGCAATAACATGAAGGTAAGGGTATTGATGGATCGCATGCTTGACCAGCTTAGTTATCTGATCCTTCCCATCAATAGCCACAATTAGAACCTTGGCCTCATCGATGCCCGCAGAATGCAAGATATCGGGCCGGGTTGCATCGCCGAAATAAGCATGCATTCCAAACTTGCTGATTAAATCCAGCTGCCTAGAGCTGAAATCAATCACCGTTGCCTTGAAGCCTGCAACCGAAAGCATGCGATTGACTAGCCCTCCAACTCGCCCATGCCCAGCAACAATAATATGATTTCGTTCTGTGATTTCGTCATGCTCTCTAGTTTGTCCTACCGAAAATTTTGGCGCAATGACACGGTCGTAGAGAATGAACAGCGCAGGAGTCAAGATCATGGAAAGTGCTACAACTAGTAACAATTGATCTGCCACCGCGATAGGGATAACAGAGTTTGCAACAGTGAAGGACAACAGTACAAAGCCAAATTCGCCTGCTTGAGCGAGGCCCAGCGCAAACAACCAGCGATCAGCCCCTTTTATTTTGAAAACATAGGTCAAAACCAGTACGACAAGCGCCTTGAGTAGTATGAGGCCCAGAGTTAAACCAACAACAAGCATCAAGTTTTCGCTAAGCAATCCGAAGTTGATACCTGCTCCTACTGTCATGAAAAACAGCCCCAGTAGAAGTCCCTTGAATGGCTCTATATCTGATTCAAGCTCGTGGCGATAATCACTATTAGCGAGTACGACTCCAGCCAGAAATGTTCCCAGTGCCGGCGACAAACCAACCAGTGTCATTAACAAAGCAATGCCAACTATCATCATTAGCGCTGTGGCTGTAAAAAGCTCGCGCAGCTTAGCTTGGGAAATAAAACGGAATATCGGACCCGTGAGGTAGTTACCGGCGAACACAACTGCTGCGATAGCGCCAATGGTTATTAGGGTACGCTGCCATCCAGCCAGACCATCCACTAGGCTCATGCCACCGCCTTGATCCTCAGTCCCTGCCACTCCCGCGCTGGCTACCTCGATTGCCTCCATAGCCGCTCCCGAATCCATTAATTCTGGCATTGCCAACAGAGGGATCAAAGCCAGCATCGGAATGACTGCAATATCCTGAAACAGTAAAACCGAAAAGCTCGATTGACCACCCTCACTTTTCATCAAACCTTTTTCGTTCAGGGTTTGCAGCACGATTGCCGTTGATGAAAGGGAAAAAACCAGTCCAATCGCCAGCGCGACCGTCCACGGTTGTCCAAACAACATGGCAATAGCTGTAACAGCTGCGACGGTAACTCCAACTTGCCCCCCGCCTAAGCCCAGCAGACGTGATCGCATTTCCCACAGCAGCTTTGGCTCTAGCTCTAACCCGACGAGAAAGAGCATCATGACGACACCAAATTCTGCGAAATGTTGAATGGACACAACATCGACATGCAAAAAACTCAATAGCGGGCTAATGAGTATTCCTGCTATCAGATATCCGAGTACAGAGCCTAAGCCGAGTCGCGACGCAATGGGTACAGCCACCACGCCAGCAATTAGAAAAATAAACGTCAGGAGGAGTACGTCTGTCATAACCAAGGCAAATTAGGAAGGAATTCGAGACGACTATAACCCAGATTTTAAGTCCCTTTCTTGAGTAAGCTTACGACTTTGCAGCCTGCCGTTCACGCCAAATCACCAATAGTGCGCCGGCAACAATAAACAACACGCCTGGGAAGAGTGAGTCAAACGGCGTCTCGTTAAAAAACATCCACCCAAGAAAAAAGGAAAATGGAATGCCGAAATATTCGAACGGTGAGAGACTGCTTGGATCGGCCATTCTGTAAGCGGTAATCAGACACAGGACAGCACAACCACCCACCATCCCCATGCCGATAAACCACAACCAGTCGTGTAAAGAATTTAGTGTTATCCAATTGCCGGTGAACAGAACAATACCCAAGGCCGCCACGAGTGCACCTACCGACGCATAAATTCCAATCAGTGCGATGGGAACGTCCTTGGTAAAAAACCGTGTTGATAGACTCGAAATAGCGTAAAAAAATGCGGCGGCTATAGGCAAAATGGCAATCCGAGTAAATGCATCGCCACCGGGCTGCATGACCAGAACGACACCTACAAAGCCTAATAGAACAGCGAATATGCGCCATCGCCCAACCTTATGACCCAGTAGAGGAATAGACAGTATTGTGATAAAGAAGGGGCCTGCAAACGCCAGCGTCGTGGCAGTGGCCAATTCAATATGAACGACGGCCGTGTAGAAACTCATCTGTGCGCAAATCAATAGAACGCCTCGGCCAAAGCCCAGCTTCCAACGGCTGAGTTTCCAAGTAGCACCCGAGCTACGCCACTGTGTAGAAAAATACAGAACCACCAAGTTAGGCAGAATGCCGAAGAAATTTCGGAAAAAAGCGATCTGTTCAACCGGATAGCGAGATCCCATATGCTTGATCATGGCACCTTGGATGTCGAACAGCAGGATCGCCACCAGAATGATAATTACAGCCGTTACAAACGTACTCGGCGGTTTTCTCTTGTTCAATGAAAGGCAGTTTGGGTTGCGAAAGATTAAGTGTGCATTGAAACCTGAACAGGCTCATCTTCGAGCATACAGTATTAGACCATCCCAACTTTCGATGCCTAACAGGGCCACATTACTAGACTAAGTGGCTGCGCAGGAATAAGTTAACTCCTTTGAAGCAGTATAATTAGCTCTAATATTATTAATGCAGACTGTTCTGCTCGTTTACCATTTGAAAATTACCAACTCAGGAAAAAAAATGAACCGCTTTGAAGGAAAAATTGCTGTTGTTACAGGTGGTAGTGGTGGTATCGGGACTGCTATTTGCCAACGTCTATCGGACGAGGGTGCGCATGTTGTAATTTGCGATCTGAATGCAGAAGCATCAGAAGCACTTGCAAGTAAGCTAGGCAATGCATCCGTTGAAACAGTTGACATCTCTCACAGCCAATCAGCGCGCTCCATGATTGAACGGGTGGTCACTGAACACGGGAAGATAGATGTGTTGTGCAACAACGCCGGTATTAACAGGCGTGGTGCACTGATGGACCTGAGCGAAGACGATTGGCATACGAGCTTTGCGGTCAATCTGACTGCCATGTTTCATTTGTGCCAAGCATCCATACCCCACATGATTGCCGCAGGCGGTGGCGCTATCGTAAATACAGCATCACAATGGGGACTGCATCCGGCCCCTGCGCACATTGCCTACAACACCTCAAAAGCGGCTGTAGCTGCATTTACTCAAAATCTGGGCAGAGACTACGCGCCCGACAAAATTCGAGTAAATGCGGTCTGTCCTGGCGAAGTTAAAACACCCATGCTTGCTTCAGGCCTTGCCCGAACCGGCCGAACGTTTGAAGATCTGGACAAACTTATCCCTTATGGACGAATCGGCAAGCCAGAAGAGATTGCAGCACTTGTAGCGTTTCTGGCTAGTGATGAAGCCGCTTTTATGTGTGGATCACTAGTGGAGATAACCGGCGCTCAAGCGGTTGCTTAGCCCTACCTAGTAGTTATTAACTGTCTAAGTGAAGGCTTGCTGGTGGTTCACAAAAAATATGCAACTCAGCTTGATTTTGGGTATAGCCCGTTCGCGCGCCACCACTAAAGTGGTTCGAAATTGATAGAAGAATGCTCTAAGATCAGTAAGAAGCTGAAATTGGACAATAGATATGAGCGCTCTTCATACCCAACAGATAATTGATGAGGGCCAAGGCCTGAATGTGCAGTGGCAGGATGGCCAGTCGGCTCGATTTCACTCAATCTGGTTACGCGATAGTGCACTGGATGAAAATACTCGATCTAAAAGTAATGGACAACGGCTTATAACCCTTAGCGACATTCCCTCTAATACCTCCATCGGCTCTGCAAGCATCGTGAATAACGAATTGCTCGTTAGCTTTCTACCAGAGAATATGTGTAGCCGTTTCCCTTCCTCATGGTTAAAGGAGCACAGCTTTGACCGTCCACCAGTACAACACCAAGGCTGGACTCACAAAACACTGGAAACGTGGGATGCTCAACTATGACCAAGTAAAATAACCGCACAACACAACGATGTGGCTGAAAACTCTGAAGCTCTCAGAGAATGGCTTACGAGCATTCAACGATATGGCATTGCCAAGCTGGATAATGGGCCTGTAGAAAACGGCGCACTCCTGAGAGTTGCCGAACTGTTTGGCTACATCAGAGAAACTAACTACGGCAAATGGTTTGAAGTTCGAACTGAGGTGAATCTAAGCAATCTTGCTTATACCGGCTTGGGGTTGCAAGCCCATACAGATAACATCGCTGGCATGAAGATGCGGGGAATCCTTGAGCCGTTGTTTCCAGTATTGATTACAGATTGCGTCCGCTATCATGTCGCCGCAAAACGTTACTTGTGTGCGACTGACACCATTTATTTTAATCAATTGTCGGCAGCGTCAGTACATTCGCTGCAATTGCAGGGAGGTCCGATGAACGCCGCACAAATCGCTGAATTTAAACGCAACCCGAACCTCGAGGCAATCGTCAAAGTTCGGCGATTTGATGATCAAGGCAAAGTACCAAAAATGGAAACACCAGCCTTTGCCCACTACCTATCAACAATTCAAAAAATAGTTGATTCACATTCTAGCTAGATGATGCTGCCGATGAAAAAAGCCATATTAATGATTGTCGATGGAGTGGGCTATGACACCATGGTGTCACAATGCGGCTACCTTGAATCCTCAGTAGAGGCAGGCTGCACTGCCTACCGACTTCTCTCAGGCCCTCTATATGAAACCTTGCATACCGGGCTATCTCCGATTGAGCATGGACTCTTGTCGAACGATGCACTAAGAGCATCCACTGTACCCAACATTTTCGACTTGCTGCACGACTCATGACATGTAACAGCAGCTGTGGCGCACAGTTTTCTCTTCGATCTGTACTGTGGACGAACGTACAACATACTTTAGGACATAGAAATTGACGAGCATACGCTGGCTATACAGCATGGGCGATATTATTCAATGAAAGCTTATTCAAAGGCAAATCCGGTTCAGCCCGCTGATATAGATCTTTGTGCGCAAGCCAACACCTTGGTTCGCGGATTCAGTCCAGACTATATGCTGATTCATATGTGCGCCGGGGATACCTTGGGCCACTTGTACACATCGGACTCGCCAGAATACCTTAGACAGGCGTGGACTTCTGACAATGCTCTCGCTCGAGTCATGCCCATCTGGCTGGAACTCGGATATCAGATTTTTGTAACTGCCGATCACGGCATGAATGTCGATGGACAACATGGTGGAAATGAAAACCTCACTCGCGATGTCGCCTTCTATTACCCTGGATCGCAACAATGTATCGCCTACACCAATGAAGTACTGGATCAACGACGAGTAGCACCTACTATTTTCAGGCCATAGGTGAAGACCCATCCGTGTTCCCGCTTCCAGGGATTTTGAATACAGCTTGAACAGCACTTGGCATCCTTACGAATTAAGATGTGGTGCTATCTGACGTTGAAAAAAAACTGGGGTGTTGCCGGTAAATTGATGTCAGATAGGCCATAATTTTTTCACACACAACCACTAAACCCTGGCTATATACATGTCTGATCAACATTTGAACTCCATGATGGAAAACCTCTATTGGTGGGGTATCCCAACACTGTTTCGATGCCCTAACGAACCACCACATGGATGTGACATTGCGCTGGTCGGTATCCCCCACTCGGCAGGTAATGGCACTACCGAGCGGGATCAACATCTCGGGCCTCGAGCCCTGAGAAATGTATCCGCAGTGCAGCGTCGAGTGCACGGGGACTTCCAGTTGGACCCTTGGAACAGCGCAAAAATCGTTGATGTTGGAGATGTTCCATTTCCACGCGCCAACGACAACGAAGATTGCATCCAGCAGATTACAGACTACTTCAAGGTACTGGACCAAGCCGGTGCCAAACCGGTGTCTGTTGGTGGGGATCATTCAATAACAGGTGGAATCGTGCAGGCGCTAGGCAAGGGAAAAATCACTAACGGTGAACCCGTGTGTTTCTTGCACCTTGATGCACACACCGACGTCTTCACCAAGGTCGATCATTTTTTGGGCGCAAAAAAATCTGCAGCTCATTGGGGTGCCTACCTCGCCGATGCAGGCCTTGTCGACCCAAAGCACTCCATGCAAATCGGTTTACGTGGACACGCACGCACTCTGGACTGGCTCGAGCCTTCGTACGAATACGGATACAACGTGGTCACGATGAAGGAGTATCGGCAACGTGGCGCCGCGGATGTGATCGAACAAATCAAAGAAGTTCTTGCTGGAAGGCCAGTCTATATCACCTTTGATCTAGACTGCCTCGACCCTACTATTGCACCAGGTGTATCTAACATTGAAGCAGGCGCAAAGGGATTCGATATCGATCAGGCTGTAGAGCTGTTGCAAGCAGTACGAGGAATGAACATCGTCGGCGGCGATGTGGTGTGCATGATGCCTACGAAAGACAGCCCTAATCAGATAACAGCATTAACTGCAGCGGCCGTCATGTTCGAAATGATTTCCATGATGGCTGAAAACGTAGTTAAAGCCAAAGCCTGAATGTTCGGCGGTAGGCCAGCTTACCCAGGTGGAACAACCGGTGCGGTCGGATAAACAAATTATCCGTCCGCACTACTATCGACTTATTGCCCCTGAACCTTGCGTCGATACATGCCTTGAGCGATACGATCGATAACCATGGCACACAACAGAATGGCAAGGCCACCGAGCAATCCCTGACCTTTGGCAGCATACTGCAATGATTCAAGAATCAAGGCACCTAGTCCTTCTGCTCCGATAAGCGATGCAATGACCACCATGCTCAATGACATGAGAATAGTTTGATTAACCCCGGTCATGATCGAAGGCAACGCTAATGGCAGCTCTACATTTTTCAGAAGCTGCCATTTAGAACACCCAAATGCCACCGCCGCTTCCTTGGTGGTTTCGGGTACGCCCTTCATTCCCAGGGCTGTTAGCCGGATGACCGGAGGCATGGCGAAAATCAATGTTGCTAACACACCGGGTGGTTTCCCTGTTCCAAAGAATGCAATGATAGGGATAAGATAAACAAAGGCAGGCATTGTCTGCATAAAGTCGAGTACAGGTTCGGCAATGGCATAAGCACGACGGGATTTACCGAACCAGATTCCCAATGGAATACCGATCAAAACACACAGGAAGGCGCCTGCGCCTATTAGCGCAACCGTTATCATGGACATTTCCCACAAACCCATAAACGCCAAATAAGCTAGGGAAGCTGCTGTAAAAATTGCAACTCGAGGACCTGCTAGGCGATACGCCATTACCACAATTACAATCATGACCACTGGCCACGGCGTATCGATCAACACGATTTCCAGACCATCAAGAACTGTGCGGATAGTTGCAGTAATGCCATCAAAAACATCACTGAAATGGATGGCCAGCCAATCGAACCCAGCGTCACCCTTTTTTGAAAACTTAGCGAGATACTCACGCCCAACTGGAAATTCCGTTAATGGAATCTTATCTCCTAGAAATCCATTGGTTAATGCTGCCAGTTTTCCATCAGGGTCGGCCACGGTAAAACGAAACAGTGTTAACGGCCAGATCGCAACCAACATGAGACCACCAAACCACAAACCTGATTTACTGATGCCTGAGGACACACTGGTAGGTTTCGCGCGCCAGGTCAGGTACTGTTTTTCGTAGGCGACGTTCGCATACAGGCCTTCCAAAATTTTAACGACAATCAGTAGAGCGATTCCAGTTAACAGAATGCTGGTCGCTTCATTGGCTGCCAAGTCGGCATTTTCACGAGCTGTTTCTGCAACCTTGCCAAGGTTGTCCGCAATCTTTTGCTTGGCAGCTGCACCGGCAGCATCCCCGACAGCTAGAAGCTCTTTTACTTGAACTTCTCGTTTTGCGATGTTTTCTGACAACTTTTCAAAGCGTGCAATTTGATCAGCACCCAGCTCACCCCATAGACCTCTACCAATTTGCACAAATGCAAACAGTTCAAGTATAAGAAAAGTCCAGAAAAAGCCCCATACTCCACGAAAAGCCGCCCAAACCGGCCCCAGTAGTGCCGCGGATGAATTCCACGACACAACAAATCCAGTTGCATCCTGGATCTTGGAAAAAGCCTCAGAATAGAACAGTACATTCTCTTGGACGAACTCAGTAATGGAGGCATCCTGAGTACTTGGTCCAGATTCTAAACCTGTATCGGTGCTCATGCTTTTCCTCCCTTGATGCCTTTTAACAGGGTCGCTCTGGTAATCACGCCGACATCTTTACCATCATCATCTGTGATGATGATGGGGTGCTCAGTAGTAGTAGATATATCGATCAAGCTATCCAAATCAGTACCGTGATCAACTCTGGGACTTTGCGACAGATCGTCGATGGCGCGCGGTACAAACGTGGCGATATGCTGCATAATTGAATGAGCAAATACCAACTTGAGTTTGGAGATCCCTTCTACAAAATCGCTAACGTACTGGTCAGCAGGTTGCGTCACGATTTCTTCTGGTGTGCCTATTTGCACGATTCTGCCATCTTTCATTATGGCAATTCGATCACCAATGCGAATCGCCTCGTCCAGATCATGAGTAATAAATACGGTGGTCTTGTTCATCTCTGCAGACAGAGCCATGAATTGATCTTGCAGCTGCCGACGGATTAACGGGTCTAGCGCGGAAAAAGGTTCATCCATGAGCAGCACTTCTGGGTCGGAAGCAAGCGCTCTGGCTAAACCCACCCGCTGCTGCATACCGCCAGATAATTCGCTGGGGAAACGATCTTCGTATCCGTCCAGATTAACGCGCGTCAAACACTCTTGGGACACTTTCCATCGTCGTGACTTAGGCTCACCCCTTATTTGCAACGGAAAACCAACGTTGTCGCGCACAGTCCGGTGCGGAAGCAAGGCCATGTGCTGAAAGACCATACCTATATGCCGAGCCCGCAATTCTCTAAGCTCACTTGAGCCCATCGCAAGGACATCTTTGCCCAACATTTGAATGCTGCCAGAGGTGGGTTCAATCAATCTGTTGAGATGTCGAACCATGGTGGATTTTCCGGATCCGGACAAACCCATAACGCAGAATATTTCGCCACGTTTTACCGTGAACGAACAATCTGCTATTCCTACAACACAGGCAAATTCTTCGAGAACCTCTGGTTTGCCGAGCCCTCTCGTTTTAATGGCCTCCAGAGCTTCATCCGCACGCTCCCCAAAAATTTTCCAAACGTTTTCCAGAATGATGACGTCGTCAGTCATAGGGTATGTACATCCGTAGCCAGGGAGAGGTGAATTTGCCGGAAAGCTCCTGATGGAGGGATACGGCGATCAAGCTGCAGTCACCTGTAAACAGATGAGCGCAGCTTGATGCCATTTACAACCGTGAAAACTTACTGTAACCAGCTATCAACCATCTCAGCGTTGTCTTCTACCCATTTCGCTGCGAAAGTCGCAGGGTCTTGCTTTTCAACCACTAGCGCATACGTCATTGCAGAAACAGTGGCTGTATCTAGCGCTACTTTTGCAAGCATTGCCGCGGCTTCTGGCTGATCATTTTCTAACGATGCAGCGTAGTGAATGTGCAAATAAGCTGAACTCCACGCAACACCCGCAGTGGACTTGCTCAGCCACTCTGGATCATCAGTAGGTTGGATCACATTCCACTGTGCAGGATCATGTGCCGGCTCTTTCAAGATAACCAGGTCGTGCAGCGCAAACATGTGGTGAGGCGTGTAACAAAAGAAAGTGATGTTTTCACCCTTGGCAACTGCTGAATCAACTTCTGCTAATGCCAGAGTCTCATCGATTTCTTTTAACGTCATCGTAGCGTCATAGCCGTATGACTTAGCACGAATTTTCTCAATGACTGTTGAAGCCCAACCGGCAGCACCAATCCAGATTTCACCCATGCCATCTCCATCAGTATCGAAGTTTTTGGCCATTTCAGGATCAGTAAGATCACTTAAATTTACAATACCAGTTCTCTCAGCAGTGCCCTTAGTCACACACATTGCTTGATCACCAGCAACGCCATTTGGGTTTTGTCTAACTGTCTTTTTCTCAACAACAAATTTGTTGTTCAGGTTGACCTGATTTGGCATCCAAACTTCAGGATGCACATGCATTGAACCTGAGTCCATAGCTTCAAACACAACCGGGTTAGTAGCACTCTGCAATTCAACCTCTAAACCTAGGTTGTTTTCCATAGCAACTTTGAGTACGTGCGCGGTGACCAGCACTGATGGCCAGTTAGGCACACCAATAACAACGTCGGCCGCTTGTGCAACTGAGCCGTAGGCAGATATAGCAGTGGCACAGCTAATGGCCAAAAGCTTTTTAGAAAGCATAAGTATTCTCCAAGTGATTGTAATTACTGTTGATAAACAGGCTTTGATTCTTAGATCAAGAAATTGCGCATCCACACCATCTTAATGTCTAATATGGAAAAACTCTAGCATCCAATGGAATTATGTGAAGTTCGAACTTTTTAGAATAGGAAAACAGTGCTGAGCTAATCCAACTTTTCATATATTGTGAATAATAATTCTACATCCGCCACAACATAAATATAAATGCGTATTCAACACGAATTCACGGCTGTCTGCCTGATGCCAAAATATAGACCTACCGGCCTGCTTTAAACGATTCACTCAATATGCAAAGCAGCTCAAAAAGCAAATTGGCACCTGCCAGAGCTGTATTACCCACTGGGTCAAACGCGGGGGACACTTCAACAAGGTCCGCACCCACACAGTGCAGCCCCATACATCCACGAATTAACATTTGAGCTTCAAGACTGGTTAATCCACCAATTTCAGGAGTTCCAGTTCCAGGAGCGAACGCTGGATCAAGGCTATCAATATCAAAACTAATGTATACCGGACCGTCTCCGACTATTCGGCGTGCCTCTTCAATCGTTTTATCAATACCCAAACGATAGAACTCCTCCATGTAAATGACTCGCATACCACTATCGTGACTGAACTTCCAGAGATCACGATCGTTAATGGAGCCACGAATACCGATTTGAACAGTACGCTTAGGATCGAGAAGGCCCTCTTCCACCGCACGGCTAAAAGGCGCACCGTGATGAAATCTTGAACCCATGTAGTCATCACCAGTATCACAGTGAGCGTCTATATGAATCATACCCACGGGCCGCTGCGCAGCGACCGCACGCAAAATGGGAAGACTAATGGAGTGATCACCACCAACGGCAAGAGGAATGATATTTTTCTCGCATACACGATCGAAGAAATCCTGAATACTCTTGTGGCTACCAACAAGCTCGAAAGGTGACGGCACCCAGGCATCACCCAAGTCGGCTACCCGGCACACGGAATGAGGAGCAGCTCCCGTCGCCTGATTTATCATTCGAACCATGGTTGACTGATTACGGACTTCGCGAGGTCCGTGCCTGGCACCGGGTCGACTAGTGACCCCACCATCAAAAGGTACACCGATAATTCCAATATCAACGTCTTCCAGATTTTCACACAGCGGTGTACGGAAAAACGTGGGTATACCCACATACCGAGGGCGCATCATAGGATCGTCTTGATTAATCTGAGTTGTATCTGTCATCGGGTTTTATTTTCCAGTCTCTACTCGTGTCGCATTCCAACACTACGATTGCTTAAGCAATTACACCGTTTTTCGAAATTCTCGCTCTTAAGCAACTTCAAACAGACCTGCAGCTCCCATACCACCGCCAACACACATCGCAATCACCACGTATTTCACACCACGCCGGCGTCCTTCGATAAGTGCATGACCCACCTGCCTGGCACCGGTCATTCCATAAGGATGTCCGATTGAGATAGCACCACCATTAACGTTGTATATGTCTGGATCAATCCCGAGCTGGTCTCGACAATAAAGAACCTGACAGGCAAACGCTTCATTCAACTCCCACAGGCCAATGTCCTGAACCTTTAGTCCATGCTGCTTAAGTAATTTGGGAATAGCGTAAATAGGCCCAATACCCATTTCTTCTGGAGCATTTCCGGCAACCGCCATACCCCGATAGATTCCTAAAGGTGATAATCCACGAGCTTCGGCAAGTTTGCCTTCCATCAACACCGATGCAGATGCGCCATCAGATAACTGACTGGCATTGCCGGCTGTCACAACACCACCCTCAAGAACAGATTTAAGGCCCGATAATCCCTCTAAGGTTGTGCCTGGACGATTGCCCTCATCTTTACTTAGTGTCACGTCAGCAAGACTTGTTTCACCTGTCTCCTTATTCTTAACAATTTTCGTCGCGTTGATAGGCACAATTTCATCATCAAAAGCTCCTCTCGCCTGTGCTTCAGCGGTACGCATCTGCGACATGAACGCATACTGATCTTGTGATTCACGGCTAATGGAATAACGACTGATCACAGTCTCAGCGGTCATCAGCATCGGCATGTAGGCGTTTTCTGATTTTGCGGTGACGTTAGGGTCCTTTTCATCAGCAGCCCACTGCATGTAGGTGCTCTGAATCGCAGAAATATTGTCCTGGCCACCTGCAACTACGATGTTCTGACCATCAACCATAATCTGTTTGGCGGCCGTAGCGATTGCCATTAAACCTGAAGAACACTGGCGATCAATGGTCTGCGCTGCGACACTATGCGGCAGACCCGCGGCAATACCCGACATGCGAGCGACATTCATCCCACCTGTCCCCCCTGTCAAGACTGAGCCGAGCACCAGATCATCTATTTCGGCAGGATCAACACCAGAGCGTTGCACCGCATGGGAAATTGCATGACCTGCCATGGTGGGCGACTTAATATTGTTCAATGCTCCCCTGAAGGCCATACCGATGGGAGTACGCGCGGTAGATACAATGACTGCGTCTTTCATTAGGTGACTCTGGCTAGAATACGTAGAACTTTATTGTACCCACCTTCACGCGACTGTTAAATCAATTCCGAGGGCTCACCATGTATGCTGTGTGCCGTCGTTCTTATCAAAGTTAAAGAGAAGTAGTCAGTGAGGGTTAGATTCTAACTCTTAGGCAAAAGGACAGGCCCTTTACGCATGAAGCCAAGACTGACAGCTGTATTTTTTTGGTAGTTGCTTTCAACATCGGAGACAACGAATATTTCGCCCACTGGAGTTTCAACCTGATACTCCATATGGCTACCCGCATAGGTAGCTTTTAGCACAGTACCTGGAACCGTATTAGGCTCTCCTGCATCAAAGAGTTGAATACGGCTAGGTCGGACAGCCAATCTTGCAGCACCCTCAACGTTACCGTTGGCAGGAATAGAAACAGTCATCGCATCTATATGCGCTTCCGCCATACCCTCATTGACGGTTACCACAGTGGCGTCGAATATATTTGCCTCACCAATAAAATCCGCAACAAATTCGTTGACGGGTTGATCGTACAGCTCTCTGGGTGTTCCAATTTGTGCAATGACGGCATTGTTCATAACGATAATTCGATCGGAAACTGCTAGGGCCTCTTCCTGGTCATGTGTGACATACACAACGGTAAGACCCAACTTTGTTTGTATTTCACGAATGTCTTCACGTACTTGACGTCTGAGCTTTGCATCCAGGTTGGACAATGGTTCATCAAACAGTAGAACCTGTGGCTCTAACACCAATGCACGGGCAACGGCTACGCGTTGTTGTTGCCCACCCGACAGTTCGCTAGGTAAGCGTGATCCGTAACCGGACAAGCCGACCAGCTCAAGACCCGCTTGCGCTCTGTCGATTACTTCTGACTTCTTGCGCTTGGAAATTTTCAAGCCGTAAGACACATTCTCCATAACCGACATATGTGGAAAAAGCGCGTAGGACTGAAAAACCATGGAGACATCACGGTCGGTTGCAGGCAACTGCGTGACGTCAGTGTCACCAATCATGATTCGCCCCTGTGTCGCCATTTCCAATCCGGCAATCATGCGAAGGGTGGTTGTCTTGCCACAACCAGAGGGACCCAATAAGGTTACCAACTCCCCTGCTTCCACATGCAACGACACATTGTCTACAGCCGTAACGTCGGTCCCATAGACCTTACTCACTTGCTGAAATTCTACCGATGCCGCTTTACTGGCTATGGTTGTTTGGCTCATGACGATTCCAGAACTACGATTAGGTGTCAGACGGGACTAGTCGACGCTTGGTTTTGTTTCGACCAACGATCAATTGCATTAAACCAACAACGGTCAACATAACCACTATCAGCACTGATGAGTACGCTATCGCAATGCCATAATCGTTATTTTCAACTCGGCCAATAATGTAACTGGTTGCCATGTTGTACTCGGCACTCACAAGGAAGATAACGGCGCTGATAGCTGTCATTGCACGCACAAAGCTGAATACCAGAGCGGCAAGAATAGCGGGTCGCATCAGTGGCAATATTATTCGAGTAAAAGTTCGCCAGGTATTTGCACCGAGCGTCAACGATGCCTCGTCCAGACTTTTGTCAATCTGTGACATGGAAGCAATACCAGCGCGAACGCCAACAGGCATGTTGCGGAAAATAAAGCTTATAACAAGAATTGCCCCAGTTCCTGTCAATTCAATGGGCGGCACGTTGAAGGCAAGTATGTAGCTGACACCAATAACTGTCCCAGGAATGGCAAAACTCAGCATAGTGCCAAATTCAAATGCCGATTTTCCTGCAAAGTTCTGTCTAACCAACAACCAAGCTGTCAGCAGCCCGAGGATGGCAGTCAGTGGTGCTGCGGTTGCTGCGATTTTCAGCGTCGTCCAGAATGAATCCCAAGCAGCACCCTTGAAATGAATACCAAAATCGTTAAATCCTATGCCAAAAGCCGTAATGTAGTGCTTAAACGTCAAGGTGTGATTCAGGCCCCAGGTCTCAACAAAACCACCGTATAAGATCATTCCATACACAGTCACTGTGAATAGAGTCCAAACGGCTGTAATGAAATAACAAGGTAGCTTGACTCGGGTGGGCAGTAGAACGTGCATTCCACCATCGCCTTTGCCAGTTTGCGTTGTATACGATTTTTTGCCCAGCCATCTTCGCTGCGCGTAGAACGCAGTCAATGTGAATATGAGCAAAACAATAGCAAGCACAGCAGCCTTACCCTGATCGTTCTGAGCACCCACAATGGCAAAAAATATTTCGGTAGACAACACATCGTAGTTGCCCCCTAGTACCAACGGATTTCCAAAATCCGCCATGCTTTCTATAAAGCCTAGAAGAAACGCATTCGCCAATCCCGGACGCATAAGCGGTAATGACACTGTCCTAAACGTTTGCCATTTACTGGCACGAAGCGTCTGTGCCGCTTCTTCCATAGAGGGACTGACGCCTTCCACTACTCCGATAAGCACCAAAAATGCTATAGGCGTAAACGAGAGCATCTGAGCGATGTAAATACCCGGCAGCCCATATACCCATCGGGTAGGCCGCACCCCAATGATCTCTGAAACAAATTGGGTAATCGTGCCGGATAATCCAAACAATAAAATGATGGCAAGACCAATAACAAATGGCGGCGTAATGATTGGCAGTACAGTCAGTGCTCTTAGCAATTTGCTGTACTTGAATCCGGACCGGGTCGCTACCAGGGCAAATGCCAAGCCCAAAACGGTCGTTGAAAAACCAACCAAAACCGCAAGAAACAATGAATTCCAGGCCACACCACAGCGAGTTCCTTCTTGCACGCAGCCAAGACCCCAAATTTTATTTTCAAAAAATTTGGCTGTGAATATTCCTAAGGAATACACACCATCGTTGTCTCTCAATGCACTGGAGAGCATCTGAACGATAGGGAAAAAGATGAAGACAGTGACCATGGCGATAATCAGCCCAATGGCACCGACAACGAATACATCTCCGTTTACCGCTCCGCGGCCAGCAATACCCGTTGTGAGAAAAAACAGAAACGAAGCAACCACGAACAATGCGCCGGCACCCATTCCATACTGACGATCTTCCAGGGAGCCAAACAAATAGCTCAACCCTTCGTAATTCCAACCACGCAGACCGATGCTGTAGCCTTGAATTGCCACCCATAACAGCCCAAGGAAGCCAGCAAGCAACAGCACATTTGCGCGGTAACGGGCGCTTGCGACAGGTTCAGTACCTCTGTTGCGCAGGGCAATTAGAGGCAACAGTAAAAACACTAATAAAGGGGAGAGCCAAAGCTTCTCCCCTTGGAATATCAAAAACAATGCAGGGGCGTAATCGGGATCGAATGGATATCCGTCAAATAACCACTCGAATCCCCAAAAGCCGTCTTCCTGAACATACCAAGGCAGTATGCAGAAGCCGACGATGCCAAGAGCGAGCCACAGGTAATTACTCTTGTTCACATCACACCTTAACTATTATTACTAAGTGAGGTCAGTCAACTTATTGTGGGAGTACAGAGACCTCGTCGTCCCATTTTTTCAACAGGCGCTTACGCTCCGCCGAAGAACCATACTTTTTAAAATCATAATCAATTAGTTTGATTGAGGCCAAATCTGGAGCCATCGGAGAACTTGTGGCGCCTTTGTTAGACATTACCTGGAACGCTTTGACTTCTAAAGCACGAGTTTGCACTTCTGCTGTGAGTGCCCAGTCGTAGAATTTCTTGGCGTTGTCAAGGTTACGAGCACCTTTGATCAGCGTCATTCCACCGATTTCGTAGCCAGTACCTTCACAAGGTGCAACGGCTTTGATTGGAAATCCGGAAACAGCCTGCTTGACCGCATCATGCAAGAACACTATGCCAATCGTATTCTCTCCACGAGCAGCCGCCTTGATAGGCGCTGAACCTGATTTCGTGTATTGATTGATGTTCTTGTGCAAACCTTTCATGAATTCGAAACCTTCGTCTTCACCAAATAGCTGAACGATGGTGGCAAGCGTTGTGTAAGCCGTACCTGATGAATTAGGGTTGGCCATTTGTACATGTCCCTTATACTCAGGCTTAAGTAGATCAGCCCAGCAAGCAGGTGCAGGCAAATTATTCGCCTTCAGCACTTCATCGTTGTAGCCATAACCTAAGGCGCCAGAATAAATTCCAATGGTTTGGTTAGCGGCTGATTCGGATTGACTAATGGCCCAATCATTCTGCTCACCGCGCATTGGCGATACATAGGCTTCGCTCAGCCCTTCTTCTGCAGCTTGTAGATGCGGATCACCAGTACCACCCCACCAAATATCGCCTTTAGGGTTACTTGATTCGGCTTTGATTTGAGCCAGGGTTTCACCAGAGCTCTTGCGTGTCATGTTGACTTTTATGCCAGTGGCTTCTTCAAACCCGGTGGCCATCAATTGACACCAGTCTTCTTGAGCACTGCAATAGTAAGTCAGCTTTTCAGCTGCATGTAATGGGGAAACAACACTGCCGGCCAGTAGGACTGGGGCTAAAAACAGCAAACGGGACCTTCTCATGTATTACACTCCAAATTCGATGGTTGGTTGGGTATTTTTATTGTTATCAGTCTGAGATTGCACGTATTTTGATGACAAATCAAGGCCAGTAAAACAATTCACCAACAACACTGCGAATCAAATTCTCCTAAACGGGCACGTCTGAGTTGTGATACATAACGTCTTAAAGGCGTAATTTAATAGAATTGGCCCTGAATCAGCAAGGTAGTGGATGTTGCCTTAACGCTGCCAGTAGTAACACTCATGGATTTCACTTTTAATAAGCTCACATTATTGCCCCTAGCCACATTAGCACTTGTTGCCTGCGACTCGAATCAGTGAGGTAGCGGTTTAGACACGTCCTCAAACCTATTGGAAGACGAGACAGCTACTGTCGTGACCAATTACGACGGCACCTATCAGACATTCTGTGGAGTTTCCGTCTTTGCACCAATATCCAACACAGCGGTCACCGTGACCACTATTGACGGAGCCGCAGGATCAATTACCACTTACAACTACTTGGACAAAGGTTGCACATGGCCGGCTAATCCTAGTCAAACGGTTATGAAAATCTCATTCGTCTACTCTGGCGACACTATTGATACAAACCGCGGAGTTGCCGATTTCGTTGGCATCACTGTCGAGTCCGTGACTTTGGATGGCCAGGCGCCATCACTGCTTCAACAACAACAATTAGCGAGCTCAAGCATTTTAGGAACTCGCTACGATATCGTCGTGCTTCAGAATAATGCCTAGTATACCGGAGAGAACACAGAGGCTCTGAGCGGTACATCCGTGACGACAAAAGCGACGACTCTCAGCTCACGACCTTCGATAGAACAGTAGGTTTATGTCATGGAGTTAAAGGGAAATTCATGCGAACTGTGGCACCGCCAAGCGAATCCCCATCTGACATTATTAGACTCACATCGTGCCAAAGCGCAATACGATGGACAATTGCCAGACCGATACCATGGCCGCGTGTCACGCTATCGCTGGGTAAATTCAATCCTTTCTCAAAAGGTTTTATCAAGCGCTCAGGATCTGCACCCTCAAATCCGGGCCCATCATCTTCGACACACACTCTGACAAACTTGCGATTTGAATCAACAGTAATTTGAATCTCGCTTAGTGCAAACTTAACAGCATTGTTCAGCACGTTATTGAACATCATCTTTAAATATCTTGGTTCAGCCAACAGCTGCACTTCTACGCATGAGACGTTAAGATTAACGCGGTGACGTGTACCTGTTTGACAACCCTGTACACACTCTTCAAGCAACTCTATCAACGATACCTGCTCAAGAGGCATCTGATTAAGTCGCTGGTCCAGTTGGGCAAACTCAAGAAGCACTTCAACAAGCTCTTCCATCAGGGTTAAATCGTGACTAATGCGAAGAATATAGTCTTCCTGAATAGGCTCACTCACTTGCTCTGAAAGAGCATCAACTCCAAACCTTAATCTAGCCAGAGGTGTTCTTAAATCGTGTGACACTGCACTGCTAAGCAATTTGTTGTCACCAACGAGATCCTGAATACGCTGCGCCATTCGATTGAACTCAGATTCTATATCATACAATTGGCTGCGACTATGTGTCGAAATTCGTTGATAAAGCTCCCCTTCACCAAACTGTTTGGCGGCGGTTGCAAGTCTGTGTAGTCGTCGTACCAGAGGGTAAAGCCACAAAAGAAGCAAAAAGACTACGGCTGTATAAAATAGCAACGTCAGGATAAGCCTAAGCCTTGTCTCAACAACACGAGGTAGATCAACACTCAAAACACGGTGCGTATTTGGCAACAAAAAATACAGCGATATCCCTTTTTCGGATTCGAGAATCAAGGGCGCCGATGAATTTAATACCGGCTGCAAGGATTCTGGAATCGCTATATCATCACGATCAATCAACGTTAAGTCGAATCCGACCGTTGCAGAAGTGGCGGCGAGTGAGACGAGTTCCTGTGCTGAATGATCAAGCTGCGCCGCCAGTTGACTTCCAATTACTTGGGCCGCCGCAATGGTGTTGTCGGGCGCTTTCAGCCTTGAAAAGAGCCTATCGATAATCCATCCGGCACCTATGATGGAGATAACTACGACAACTAATAGAGATATTCCCAATCTACGCATTTAGCAACACTACCAAGCGTCAGCTGTGAGCAGATACCCTACACCACGCAACGTTTTTATGCGTCGAGGTACATGCGCATCGTCTTTTAGCTTACGACGCAATCGCGAAATACAGATATCCACCGAACGATCAAAACCATCGTATTCAATGCCACGAATACGTTCGATTAATGACTCTCGTGACATCGATTTCCCAACGTTACTTGCCAACAACTGCAAAACATCATACTCATGCGACGACAATGCAATGACATCATCAAAAAGCATGACAGTCCGCGAATGGGGATCAATCCGCAACCCACCAATACATATAATGGATTCCAGGTTCGATTTCTGGCTCCGTCGTAATAGTGCCCGCAAACGCGCCAGTAAAATGCTCGGTTTTACAGGCTTTGAAAGGTAATCATCTGCGCCTGTATCCAAACCCGCAACTTCGTCATTATCTGTATCGCGAGCGGTTAACATGAGTATCGGATTATCAAAAAAGAGACGAGCCTGACGACACACTTCCAATCCATCCATGACAGGTAGATTCAAATCTAAAATAACGGCATCTGGCATATCATTTCTGATCATTTCGAGAGCGGCATCTCCACGTGTCGCAACGGATACCAGAAAATTATGTGTCGCCAGATAGTCAGCTATCCAACGAGCCAGAGATTCATCATCCTCGACCACCATGATGTGTTGAGTAATTACAGGTAAATCAGACATAAACTAGAACAATCTCCAACCACTGGAACTACGCCTGCCTGTCCGGTAAACCCAAGCAGTATTTACCGTGATGCTTGCAACAGAGCGCCCAGTTGTGCTCAGGCGTAATGAAAACGACTCCGAGGTCTCTGACACGTAGTCATGAATAAATTCATCGCTGTCGCCAATGGCACAAAAAAGCAGCCGCTCATGAGTGTCACTATAAAGGCAGTATTCAAGCTCATCAACAGCCTCCCAGAAGAATCGAATATTCTGAAAGCATAGTTGTCCTCTGTGCAAAGCAACACACGAAGCAGGCTTCACTTTGAGTTGTGTGCTGATTTTCAAATCATCAGCCATCGCTGGACGCGTCACCGACAGACATATACATATCCACAGCAACCAAATCGACTTTTTCCTAAAGATGTTCACGATAATTTAAGCCCTAGAAAACATAGCGAATTCCCGAAGAAAGAATCACATCACTGTTGTTCACTACTAAAGAGCTATTGGTCACAGAACTCGGATATTCGCGGTATCGCAATCGTGTGGTGTAAACCCAGTTTTCTCTTACTGGCAAACTTGCGCCAAATTCGATCTCAGGAATCCAGGCCCGATCGGCTGAGTACTGAGGAAAACGTTGCGACTGCTCCTCACTGGAAATACCGTAGACAAAGTTATTAATCTCGGCCGAGTTATATCGCAAACCAGCAATGGCTTGGACGTTCCAGTTTCCTAATTGCCATTGTCGGCCAATTCGAGCACTACCCAGGATGCCGTTGTCGCCATACCAATCAGACACCAGCCGCAGTTGAACTATGTTGTCACCAAAATAGCCTGTCAGGCGCGTGCCTGCGGCTATGAAAAGACTGTCCCTTTCCAAAATAGCTTGATTTCGTTCGGACTCAGTATCAGGCGGTGGTGGCTTGTCACTTTCGATAGTGATATTCCCTGAGATATTCGCTAGAAGCAAGTCAACACTCCAGCGATCGGAATCAAACAAATTGAATCCCATATTTAACCCATCAAAGCCACTTTCACTTGCCTCTATGAAGAATCTTCGATACCGATACCCTGCACTGAGAGAGAAGCCCACGCCTAGCTGAATGTCTTCATCAGACTCCGGATTCACTCGAAGGTCGCTGCGCCGTTCAAGTGTGGCTGCCAACCCTATCTCTAGAAAACCACCGTTTTTCGTCGCAGAGCTCGCATCAGTACCGCGAATATCATCGCCGATATCACCAGCAAGGGCGAGTTCGAAACTGGATTCAAACAATAGAAAAACTAAAATCACCGAATATGGTCTGACTATTTTCATAGCTTCTACTCTGAGCGATAGCGTGTGCTAGAAAGCATACGAAAAGGTAATGCGTTTATCTGTAACGCTGCGTAACCAGATTCTCGAGCAGTGCCCCAGCTTGCAAGCGCAAGAAAGAGACGGTAACACTCTGTTACCAAGAAAAATTCGCAACTCGCTTATGTTCACTACCGCAGGACAAAGCCCGATTGGAGAAAATGAACCATGTCTGTTAAACGCTACATCACTATTTTAACGATGCTGTTTGCAATGCTCACCAGCTGTTCATCTAGTGACCCAACACTCATTAATAGCAGCCCATTGATATGGAAAAGTTGCTCCACAGAATCAAACCATGATTGTGCAGAACTTATTTTGTCACCAACCCTAAAGTTTGATCGGTAGATAAATTTCCGTAAGCAAGTCATTTTCATCGACTTCAGCAGGATTGTTTAAATATCTTTCAAAAGGTGGTTGTGATTTTAAAGTTTTGAGCTTTCGTTCTTTTGCCTCGGCCATGATCAACGACCAAGCGTTCCCAAGATGACGATAAGGGCCAGCATGTATCACTTTCAGAGCTGAGCAAGCAGGCCTTATTGCTGCAATGAAGGGCGCATCCACAGGTGTGGGGTCAAATGTTGGCACTGCTGCGGTGTAATCGATACGGTGAGTTTTAAAATCTATCGAGTTATAAAGGCAGAGTCGCGAGCCGCTAATGGAAAACGGTTCCGAGGTGGAGGCTTCCATCATTTTTTCAAAGCTGCTTCCCATTGAGCCCAACATTTCAGCCATGGGTACCTCTTCGCGAGTGCCAACGTAATAGACTTGCTCGACGTCAACAATGCCATCAATGGTTGTTGAGGAACGAATGCTCCCCGTTTCAATATAGTCTTTCAGTAATGAAAGTCCTCGGTTGTAATCTGACTTGATCATTCCGACCATCAACGGCTTCATCCAGAACATAAAAAACGGCAAACTGCTTTTCATGTACCAAGTAACACGTGATTGGCCATCTTCTAGTGCCTGAATATCGAAGGCAACCTCCGCTTCTGACTTGAACGGCTTCAAGAATTGCAAATCACAATCTATGCGGCTGGGTGACGACTTTAGTAATGTCATTCCACCCGAACCTGTTTTACTGCCAAGCCAGTCGTAGCCATGCCCGGTCTTCCCCACTTCGCCGCGGTAGGTTACTTGTGTCTCAGGCTCCATATACAACCACGGCGACCAAATAGGCCAGGTGTTGAAGTCCACCAAAACATCTAGAATTCTTTCTGCGGGCGCAGCTATGTCGATAGTCGAATCAACGTTAATTTTGGGCACGGCTCTGTCCTTTAGCTCCAAAGGGTGCAAGCGTAGCAACCTCGGACTACTTTTCCAAATCTGGCTGGAATTTGAAACGATCCACGCTTTCGGACCGCCGGCACCACAGTAACGAAAAGCAGGACACTATTTTCTAATTATTTTCATGCAACGCGCCGATAGAAGATTGTGGACAACCAGCCAAACTACTACGAACTACTGCACTTGCAGCCTGATGCCCCAGCTCCGGTAATAAAGGCCAGCTACAGGGCCATGATGCAGAAAATGCGATTTCACCCAGATTTAGGCGGTGATGAATTGCTCGCTCAGCAACTCAACAAAGCAGTGGCTACCTTAAGCAAGACTGATAGTCGACAAGAATATGATCACTGGTTGGCTGCAAATAGTCGTAAAAATACCGCATCCGGCCAGAAACCTGCCCATGAGCGCTCGCCTAGCGAGGCGAAAAGAGAGAAATCAGCTGGCTCCAGTGACTCAGCTAACGACCCTGCTGGCTATGAAGCTTCCCATGGAGTGGATCTGGGCGATCGAAGCCAACTACCCCGTCGCAAACAGTGCCCATTTTGTCACGCCGCTTACTCATCCAAAGGTATAGGGGTAGCTGGATATAGGGAATACAATCGTTGTGCTCAATGCAAAGGGGCAATTACTCTCACAGAGAATATTTCAATGGGCGCAGCCGACGATATCCGTAAAATCTATCGGCATACTCACCACTCTCAAGTCTGGCTTCACACAGGGTGGCCAGTAAAAACTGCAATAACCGCGGCCATGACAGACTTATCGATTGCTGGCTGTGCAATCCATTGCGCCACTGCGCTTACTTTGCAATCTGTGATCATGCTGGACACACAGATGCTCAACAGCATCTGCCAAGTCAGATATCAAAAGCAGTTTGGGCCGACCGAGCTTTACAGCATCGGGCTGGAATTTATAACGTTGGATATTGTGGCAGGCCCTGGCAGCGTTTTCACGGCGACAGTCTGACTCGAAAAACCTGGACCTTTATAGGTAACAGGCTCGACGGAAACTACAAAGGCACCCAGCCTAGCTGACGATTACCACTATCAAGCGCAGTCTCGCCCGCGTTCCCATTCGAGTCAGTTGAAGTCTTTTCGCCCGTCAAATTTACCATGCCCCATAATCCAAATCGGTTGCAGACGCAGGCGTCAATCACCTGAAGAGTGGCGTTTAAGGCAGTCTCCCGCAAGCGCTCTCCTCTGGGTGTGCGGTAAACCACACCATCCCAATTGGCAACCAATTTTGTCATTGCGTTCATGACTAGAAATGAATACGGCTTGTAACTTAAATCATCACTGTGCTCGATCCACTCCACAGATTCAGGTTCAGACGTTTCACGGCCGGTTGGCAAAGACAGATCAGATTCGTTCAGCTCATCGAGATAGACCCGTTCATTGCGGTCTATCTGATAATGAATTACATC
>JBLHWG010000021.1:0-27727 GCA_047629055.1 Halioglobus sp. | reverse complement strand
TTCTTTCATAGTTCTATCGACCAGTCACCCGTGGCTATTGCAAAAGCGGCCTTGGATGCCGCACGGAAGCAGCTAGTCGATGTACTGCTTGTGGATACTGCGGGTCGTCTTGCCATCGATGAAGAAATGATGGCAGAGATACAGCAACTGCATAAAGCCATCAATCCTGTAGAAACCCTATTCGTCGTCGACAGCATGACGGGCCAAGATGCAGCCAATACCGCCAAGGCATTTGGTGAGGCACTTCCTCTGACAGGTGTTGTGCTGACCAAGACAGATGGTGATGCACGTGGTGGTGCCGCGTTGTCGGTTCGTGTCATTACGGGTAAGCCGATCAAATTCATAGGTGCCGGTGAAAAAACCGACGCACTGGAAACCTTTCACCCTGAACGGATCGCGTCGCGAATTCTGGGAATGGGAGACGTGGTCAGTCTGGTTGAAGAAGTAACAGCCAAAGTTGATCACGAGAAGGCTGAAAAATTTGCAAACAAGATGAAGAAGGGCAAAAACTTCGACCTTAATGATTTGAAAGACCAGCTGGAGCAAATGGCCAACATGGGTGGCATGGCCTCGCTAATGGATAAAATGCCAGGCATGGCGAACGTCCCTGATGCTGTCAAAAACAAGATGGATGACAAACAGTTTGTTCACATGATTGCGCTGGTTAATTCCATGACGCCACAAGAGCGAAAATACCCTGCGATCCTGAAAGGGTCCAGAAAAAAACGTATTGCCTCAGGTGCAGGCCTACAAGTGCAAGACCTTAATCGCCTGTTAAAACAGCATCAACAAATGGCTCGTACCATGAAAAAAATGAGCAAGGGTGGAATGGCGAAAATGATGCGTGCCATGAAAGGTCAGATGCCACCTGGAATGGGTGGTATGGGCGGCATGGGTGGAATGGGAATGAAGTAAGGCTGCGCGCCTCTCTTTGGGAGGCGAATTATGCCTTATGGCGTTTAAAAAACTCTGATTCAAACACGGGCATATTGATGCGTTTTTTTTCGGATAAGTCACGACCGATTCATGCGGGACATTTTCCTGTTGAAATGTTGTCTAGGCAAAAGAGTGTCCCGGACTTATCAACGACGCCTACGTTCAAGCAGTTGTCCTTTGATATGCCTGACGCCCCTCTGTCTATTATCAATGCCATGCGCGAGCATCAAGCCATGCTTGATGCCATTCGTCATGGCAATGTCAACATGGCTAAAGCAGCATGCCCCGATGACTTGCAGGAGCGAGCCGATCATCTGAAAGCCTTTGCGTATTTTTCAGATGCATCCTTCGCCGGTATTTGCCAATTGCCTGACGAAGCCATTCTGGATGCGTCATTCGTTAATCCTGATGTTGCGAATCTAGCGCATGATCTGCAAACTCGGCAAACTAAAACACTGGCATCCGGCATAGACATGATCATGGCGGATCTTAAAGAATCCACGCGATCGTTTTCGGGTACTACGGATGGTCATACTCATGCGTTGGTGTTTCTGTATCAGTATCCTCGAGATCCTGCGGAAGGTGAGGTAGGTACTGCATGGGTGCAGGATGCGATGGCTCACAGAGCCTGTCTGTTGGCGTCTGAAACCTCAGTTGTACTCGCTAATTACATTCGCCTGTTAGGATTTGATGCATTAGCCCACACAGGCACTAGCAGCTTCGTAGACCTCAATAAGTTAGCTGTTGCAGCAGGCCTTGCAACCATTGAAAATGGCGAATTGGTTAATCCCTATATAGACAGTCGCTTCGGTATTGGCGCCCTGACTACCAATTTCCTCATGGCTCCTGATGAGCCTTTGGTTCCACTGGTAGAACAGCCTAAATCAGCTTTTGGATTAGCCTGGAAAGTCGGTAAAGGTTTTTCTAAATCTGCGTCCAACAATCAGCCATACGCTAAGCGCAGATTTGTTGATGGTGCTCATCCCTTCGAAACACTCAAGCGAGTGGATCAGACAACCACCTATATAGATGAGCCTCGCGTGGCCCGGGTGCCAAAACGTGCCGATATGTTTGCTCGGGCGCAGTTCGGTGATATGGGTAAGCAAACACAGGCAGGTGCTACGGGCGGACATTATGCCAAAAAATCGGCTCCGTCTATGGCGCAAAGAAGAGCTTTGGGTGCTTTTGTGTTGCTTCAGGATGGTGAGTCCATAGAGCAAAAAGCCAAGATTGATCCTGAAATCGCAGCGAATCTTGTTAAAGCAACTTCCTATTTTTTAGGCGTTGATGCAGTAGGGATATCACGCTGCCCAGATTGGACCTGGTACTCACATGATGCCGCAGGAGAGGTGTTAAGTCCTCCTCATGACCAAGCTATTTCCATGATTATTGATCAAGGCTACGGCACAATGGACGGTTCTTCCGGTGATGACTGGATATCTGTTGCATTATCAATGCGAGCCTACTTACGCTTTTCACTACTCGGTGGTGTCATTGCCAAGCAAATACGCAATCTGGGTTACAAGGCTAAAGCGCATACCGTTCTCGATGGTGAAGTATTACAGCCGCCTTTGTTGCTTCTATCTGGCTTAGGAGAGGTAAGCCGTATAGGCGAAGTTGTACTGAATCCGTTTCTGGGGCCGCGCTTAAAATCAGGAGTTGTCACAACCGATTTACCCATGACGCACGATAAGCCCATTGATTTTGGTCTGCAATCGTTTTGCGAAAACTGTAACAAATGTGCAAGGGAATGTCCTTCGGGTGCCATTACCGCAGGCCCTAAGCTGATGTTTAATGGCTATGAAATTTGGAAGTCCGACAGTCAAAAATGTGCGACCTATAGAATCAATACCGAAGGTGGTGCCATGTGTGGGCGCTGCATGAAAACCTGCCCTTGGAATCTAGAAGGCTTGTTGGCAGACAGTGTGTTCCGCTGGACGGCGATGAAGTTGCCAGGAACAGCGAAAGCGCTTGCTCGTCTGGATGATTATGCCAACCGTGGTAGTTTGAACAAGGTCAAGAAATGGTGGTGGGATCTAGAACTGGAGAACGATGGCGCTTATCGACCTACCAAAAAGCCTGTTAATGAAAGAGAGTTACAAAAAGACCTGCATCTGAAATACAAAGATCAGACCTTGGCGGTTTATCCAGCACCGTTAGCGCCTCACCCGTACCCGTATCCGTTTCCCATGGATCGTGAAAAGGGAATAGAAGCTTATCAGGCGATGATTACCGCTGAAGCTTACAAGCAGCATATAGCCGAAGGTACGGTAGATTCTGTAGCACACGTTTATTCCAATGCGGACGAGAGTCCAGTTATTCAGGTTGTGATTTCCAGGGCGACCAAACAGACAGCAGATATCAGTCACTATGAAATGAAATCTGTGGACGGAGGCGACCTGCCGGTCTGGACGGCCGGCGCACATCTGGATATTGTCGTAGCACCTGAGTACCTCAGGCAGTATTCCATGTGTGGCGACCCTGCAGATAGAAGTTCGTATGAAATCGCGGTGCTGAAAGAGCCCGAGGGGCGAGGTGGTTCACAGCTGATGCACCGCATATTCATTGAAGGCCGCAGGGTTTTTGTGTCCAAGCCGATCAATCATTTTCCGCTAGTAGAATCTGCTAGTAAAACGTATCTAATGGCCGGTGGAGTTGGCGTTACGCCGATGATTGCCATGGCGCATTCTTTATATCTTTTGGGCGCGGAATTTGTTGTCCATTATTCAGGACGCTCGCGTTCGACCATGGCGTTTATCGATGAACTTGTACAAGTACCATGGGCATCGCATGTTCAATTGCATATATCTGATGAAGGCAGTCGGTTGAATATAAGCAATGCGTTTTCAAACGTAGAAGCTGGAGCGCATGTATATACCTGTGGTGCTGAAACTTATATGACGGCTGTGATGAGAGCTGCCGAGCAGGCGGGGGTGTCCGAAGAGGCTCGGCATCTTGAATACTTCTCAGTTCCTGAGATACCAGACTATGAGAATCATGACTTCACTGTGAGACTTGTGAAATCTGGTAAATCGTTTGTTGTACCTTCGAAGAAAACCGCTGCTGATGTATTGAATGAAAACGGTTACAACGTTGATGTGAAGTGTTCAGATGGTTTGTGCGGGGTTTGCAAATGCGGCCTGGTATCAGGGGAGGTTGAGCATCGCGATTTTGTACTGTCTAAGAAGCAAAGAACCGACACAATAATCTTGTGTCAATCCAGAGCGGCTGAACCCGCTGGTGTTATAGAAATCGACCTATAACTAAGGATCTCAGCCCGTCTTTTTCTGGCGCTCGAAAGCGGCTTCCAGAGCCTCGTAGCTGCCTGTTAGGTCGGTTGACATGACCTCACCGTCCTCCTGTACTCAGGAGAGATCTGAACGAAGATTCAGCTGGCTTTTGCTACACGAATTCCATCTGCGAATTTGCACGCTACCCAACCTATACCGCACAGAAAAAGGAACCCGAGCACAAGCGGCATTGCACTATCGACAAGGAATGCGCCTATAAGGGTAGAAAGCGCAATGGCAACCAGTGTGCTAATGGCTGTAATGACAGACGTCGCAGAACCCGCAATATGGCTCATGGGTTCAAGTGCCAGTGTAATGATATTTTCAAAAAGAAAACCAAAGCAAAATATCACGAATCCCGTATAGGCAATGTGTATCCATAACGGTGGCAATGTCGCAGTAAGCGCAATTATAAGTGCATAGGTTGTAGAACTGATAACAATGCCAATTTGCGCAAGACTGATCAGCTTTGCCATGCCGAGTATCTGAACCATTCGCGAATTCGCAAAACACGCTATCCCGTAAAAGCTTGCAAGCAAAGCAACTGCCAACGGAAAATTGGTTCCCAGAGAGTAGATATCCTGGAACACCTGCTGTGCGGTTGATAGGTAGGCAATGAACGCTCCTGAAATTACGCTCATGCAAACTGTGTAATACATAGTTTGTTTATCAGACAAAATCTCTTTTATCTGACTCCAGAATGATGCCAGGCTGAGATTTACGCGCTTTTCGATTGGCAGAGTTTCCGCCTGGCGTAACGAAAACCACAGCATCACGATTAGTCCGTATATGGCTAA
This sequence comes from Halioglobus sp., assembly GCA_047629055.1. Lineage (GTDB taxonomy): Bacteria > Pseudomonadota > Gammaproteobacteria > Granulosicoccales > Granulosicoccaceae > Granulosicoccus. The sequence goes on along the minus strand of JBLHWG010000021.1, from coordinate 22,704 downwards.
AGCGATGAAAATACTACGCCAACCCGTGACCAGCATGATGCTTTGGCCCAGAAAAGGGGCAATCATTGGAATGCCTATGAACACCATCATGATTAGCGACATGATCTCTGCCATATCACGTCCTTCGAAGCGATCTCGAACGATGGCAATTGCAATTACGTAAGGTCCTGCAGCGCCTACTCCCTGCAAGGCGCGCCCAGCCAGCAGTACGGTGAGCGTATCGGCAAAGATACACATGAGCGAAGCAACGGAATAAATCACTATGCCTGCAAGTACCGGTGCGCGCCGACCAATACTGTCGGAGACGAAGCCGTAGGCCAGGACTCCGATAGAGAAGCCGAAAAAAAGTGATGTAATGATGTACTGACGCTGGTTTTCGACCAATATGTCGAGATCCATACTGATTTGCTCAAGCGCTGGCATCATAGCGTCGATAGAGAATGCATCAAGCGCTGACATCGCAGCCATTAGTACAATAAATTCTCGGCGTCCCATGTTGTCTAATCGTGCCACTGTGTCTAATTTCCGAATCCACGCAATAATGATGTGTACAGTTATCCACACACGACTCTACAAGTGTGGAGTCGTGAAACAACTAGAAGTTTATTATCTAAATCGTTGTTACAAAGATAAGCTAGAGTAACTGTGAGGGATAGCTTCGTGTGATTTTCAATTTCTGGATAAGAGAGGCCGCCCAGCTGGGGCCACCTAGCGTTATAAAACAATAATAATGGCTACAGACAAGGCCGAGATTGGGACACTTGATAACATCAAGTCAACTGAGTCTATTATTCCGGTATGTCAGGTGCCAACGACGAGAGTTGCAGTAAAGCGACGTAGTGCGGCAATTACACTGAGTGCTGTAATTTTACCGGTGGCGGGTGTTTCACTGGGTACGTTTTGTATGCTCATGGTAAAGCTGGACGCGTCTGCTTCAACGTTGATTGTGTGTATGTTTCGGTTGATCGCGGGGTCTGCCCACACTTCTACGGTAGTGCGCTCAGGGCCAATTCCTGCTAGTGCCAGTGCGGCGGCGACGTTTACATTGGCAGGGAAGGCTTTGGCCGCTTCTCTAGCGCTTCCGCTGAACACCTGTTTCGCCTGCTCCAGGTTGTCGACACTGATTTGATTGTCTACCAGATAGGGAGCGCCACGCAATCCGTTTGGTGGCTTACGAGTAACCAGGCTGATTGATGTTACGTCGCCCTCGGCAACGGCCTTTACGGCGTCTAGGCCGAGTAAAGCGCCGGTGGGTACGAAAATGACCGCACCGTTTTTCTCGGCATTTTGCAAAAGTTCAGGATTATCGAGCAGAGCACCGACCGACAAAGGCATGAACGTTTTTCCGCGACTGATGGCTGAGTTGCCGATTTCGGCGAATACCGATTTGGGTGCGCACTCAATGACGATATCGGCGTGGCTGCCCAGTTGATCCAGCGTTACAATTTCCGGTTGCTGCTTAAAGCTTGCCATATTTCGACGGGCTTTGTCATGATCTCGTGTGGCGATGGCTGACAGGGCCATACCTGGAATTTCTCCGGCGTCTAGTATGCGAGCGACCGCAAGCCCTATCGCTCCAAGTCCACCGATTGCAACAGTGACTGTTTTGTTGTGCTGAGCGCTGATGATTTGCTCCTTGATACAAATGCTATTGAGTAAATTGGATGGCCGCCCGATCTGACCATAAAGGCGGTTACCTTAGCAAACCTTTGGTGTTTGTGTTTGCAACTATGCTGGCGTTGTGGTCCACACCGCTGGCGCGCGGTGCTTCTACACAGTTTCGCCAACGCTGCATGTCTTGGGTTATAGTCGAGCCGGCACACGAAATGAACTGTTCACTAAAATAAGGAAAATACATGAAATTGTTGAAACCGGTACTCAGTGTTCTGGCTGCAGGCACGTTGGCAGTGATGTCCTTCTCGAATGCGTCGGCGGCTGATATTCCCTGTAAAACTGCCAAGCTGATTGTCCCGTGGTCACCTGGAGGAGGCACCCACATTATCTTTTCAATTTTTGAGGACACCATCAATAAGATGGATGGACCAAAGATTCAGGTGGTTACGATCAGTGGGCAGGGTGGCAACAAAGGCGCCAAGGAAGCACGCAAGGCAAAGGCTGATGGCTGCACGCTGTTCGCGATACATCAAAGTGCAATTGTTAGCTATCTAGCTGGCCGGGTCGACTTCACTTGGGATGCGTTCGACATGGTCGCACAGGTTACTTCAACGCCGGAAATTATCGGTGCCTCTGGCACTGCCAAATGGGCTGATTTTGGTGAGATGATTGCCGATGCGAAAGCCAACCCTAAAACCATCCCGTTAGGTGCAACACTCGGATCAACCAGTCAGTTTATGTGGTTGCTAATCGAAGATCTTAACCCTGGTGCCAAGTTCAAATACATTCCGTTTGATGGCACAAAGCAACGGGTAACCGCTCTTCTTGCAGATACCATTAAGCTTGGCACTATTAATATTCCAACAGCCAAGAAAAATGTTGCACAGGGCACGCTAAAAGCCTATGCGTTTGCTGGAGCAGAGCGTTCGCCGCAGTTCCCGGATTTACCAACCCTGAAGGAACTCGGCACTGACATGACCTACTCGCTAGATCGTGGAATCGTAGCGCCGAAGGGAACGTCACCTGATGTTATCGCTATGTGGGCAGACGTTTTCAAGAAAGCTGCTGAAGACGAAAGTCTGCTTGAGTCACTCGATGCAAAGGGAACACCTGTTAAGTGGGTTGGTCCGGAAGGTTATGCCGAGTGGTTTCAAAATGAGTACGAAGCACACGAAAGAGTTGCTGTAAAAATAGGTATGTACAAGAAGTAGACCTTCAATAAGTGAGCGGCGTACCCGGTAGATTTACTTGCCGGGTACTTGCTGAACTACTGGTATGGCCTGACATCGGGCCGATTTTAACTCTGGCCTGACACCTAAGTTTTGGCCTGATAACTCTTTTGGAATGAGCCGGCAATGATTACAACAATTAGCCGTGACACGCTGGTATCAATAGCGTTGTTGGTGTTCTGCGGTTTCCTGATCTGGGCTGGTTTTCAAATACGTGACCCGCAGTTTGGTGAGTTGTCCCCCGCCGCCTGGCCGAAGGCCGTCTCATACGTACTCACATTTTTTTGTCTGATCTATTTAGCGCAGTCACTGATGGCGGACAAGCGCAAGGAAGTGGGGTCAGATGAATCTGTTCATGCAGACGCAAGCGACATGAATCCTGGCTTTTTCGGCTGGCTGCAATATTACGCTAACCCGATCATATGCTTTGCGGTGTACTTTCTTTTTCTATTTAGTCTGCCCTATCTCGGTACGTTGATCGGAGGCATTGCTCTAGTGTTTACACTGATGAGCGTGCTCGGTGGTATACAGCCCAGACAAATTGGCTTGCACTTGCTGATTTCGGTAATAACCGTTGGTGCTATGTGGGCGCTATTTACCTTTGGCTTGCGCGTCTTGCTGCCGCGTGGCGTACTGATCCCGGGTATATGATTAAACACACCTATCAGGGTAACGCATGATTATCGAAAACATCTCGGCGGCTGTCACCGAACTCGCCACCTTGCAAACCCTGTTTTTGATGACAATAGGCGCGACTGCCGGATTGATCGCTGGTGCGATACCGGGCTTTACTATCGCGATGGCGGTGGTGCTGACACTGCCGTTTACATTTGGCATGGACGCATCACAGGGCATTGCCACCATGATTGGTGTGTATGTGGGCGGCTTGTCCGGTGGTTTGATGTCAGGGATTTTAATCGGTATTCCCGGAACTCCATCGTCTGTTGCTACCACCTTTGACGGATTTCCAATGGCGCGTAAAGGCGAACCTGGGTTCGCGCTAGGTCTTGGAGTGTGGTCGTCGTTTTTTGGTGGAATTATTTCTACCGTGCTGCTGGTCACAGTGGCGCCCCAGTTGGCTAAGGTGGGCCTTGAGTTTCAGCCCTGGGATTATTTCGCGTTGATCTTTTTTGCGCTCACTGTAACGGCGAGTCTGGCTGGCGAGAACATGATAAAGGGCCTGATTGCCGGTGCGCTTGGGTTGGTGATGGCCTGCGTTGGTGAAGATGACATCAACGGCGTAAAGCGTTTTGATTTTGGATCTGAATATCTGGGTGAAGGCTTTGCGTTTCTTCCTGTGCTGATCGGCTTGTTTGCGTTTTCCCAATTAATGAAAGATATTCGCGACCGCTCGGGTGCCAGAAAAGCGCTCAGTGATATGCAGGCGGTAAACATCCGAATAGAGCACAAGCGGGCAATTAAGGCCATTTTCAAACGTTGGATCAATGTACTACGATCGTCAATAATCGGCGTCTTTACCGGTGTGTTGCCAGCCGCGGGTTCGTCGATATCAAATATTCTTGCTTACGATCAGGCTAAAAAGGCGGTGTCTGATCCTGAAAATTTTGGTAAGGGTCACATCGATGGAATCATCGCACCTGAATCTGCCAACAATGCAACAGCGGGTGGCGCGCTCATCACCATGATGGCGCTTGGTATACCCGGAGATGTCATTACCGCGGTGATGCTGGGTGCATTGCTGATCCACGATGTAGTCCCGAGCCCCAGTTTTATCACTGAAGAGCCCACGATTGCATACGGCATTTTTATCGCATTCTTTTTCGCAAATTTTCTGGTGCTCGGTTTGCAGTCGGTGGCATTGCGTGCGTTTGTGCAGGTGACCAGAGTTCGAATGTATGTGTTGGCATCAGTGATCCTAGTGTATTGCGGTATTGGTGTTTTTTCGTTAAACAATATCGTGAGCGATATGTGGACGTTGGCTGTGTTTGGAGTGATCGGCTACGTGATGCGCAACCTTGGATTCCCACTTGCACCGATGATACTGGGCGTAGTGCTCGGGCCGATTGCAGAAAGATGGCTGTCGCGCTCACTGGCACTATCAACTGAAGTATCCGAGTTTTTCACCCATCCCTGGTCTTTGTTTTTTATTACCGTCAGTGTGTTTTCTATATTCTTTAATGTGTATCAACGCGATCGTGGCACGAAGCTCTGGACACTCGCGTACGCCCCTGCGTTCTTGTTTGCGTTGATTGTTCCGTTGGTGATGATGGGCGGTGTTGTCAGGCCCGCACTGGCGGTTGTGTTGTTTGGGTTGGGTGTTCATTTCGCTGTGCGGAATTATTCGGCGTATCGCGCGATGGCCACCTGAAGGGTTTCTGAGCGGATTATCAGTTTGAGCGTCGGCATGCTAGTGTAGTGCGGCGGTCAAAGGCTACCAATGAGTGAGGGTTCATAACGACGCCTCACGGCTTGTAGGAGCTGGACGATGCTTTGAGCTTTGTAAAAGTAGAGACAGTCTTTGCAGATAACGCTATGCTGGTTGAAACATGGCACATTCATAAAATCCGCAAAAGATATCCAACCAAAAATCGTAAATCAATTTTTTTACCTGGAGGTTAGAAATGCAAAAAAATACTAGACGTAAATTTCTTGGGCAGGCAGGCGCGGTCGCTGCCACATCAGTTTTGGCAGCAACGCCTGCGATAGCAGCTGAACCTATTCGATGGCGCTTTCAGACATATGCGGGTGCCGCTCTGGGTGAGCACGTTACTAAACCTGTTATCGATGCCATCAACAAGGCATCAAATGGCGAGCTAGTAATTGAGCTGTTTTATGCTGATCAAATCGTACCAACCGGTGAGCTTTTTCAGGCGTTACAGCGGGGAACAATTGATGGTGTTCATTCTGACGATGACTCAATGGCGTCACCGACACCAGTGCGCCAGTTCGGCGGTTACTTCCCTATGGCAACGCGTCACGCTCTAGATGTCCCCGTTCTGTTTAACCAATATGGTTTGGCTGATATTTGGAGCGCCGAATACGAGAAAGTTGGTGTCAAATGGCTTTCCGCAGCTGGTCAGGATCCGTGTAACTTCAACACCAAGAAGCCCATCAGATCTCTCAAGGATTTAGACGGCCTGCGTCTCTATACATTCCCAACAGCAGGTGCGTTTCTCACGCGCTTTGGTGTGGTCCCTGTGAACATTCCCTATGAAGACGCCGAAGTTGCCGTTCAAACAGGCGAGCTTGACGGAATGGCCTGGTCTGGCATTACCGAGGACTACACGGTAGGTTGGGCTGACGTGACCAATTACTTTACTTCAAACAATATTTCGGGTGCCTGGATTGGTTCATTTTTCATCAATGAGAAAGCCTGGGCCGATTTGCCGGAACACCTTCAAGCACTGGTAATGGCTGCTGTCGAAAGCGGACATCATTATCGCAATCAGTGGTACTGGGGCGGTGAAGCAAGTTTGCGTGCAAAAGGAGACAAGTTGGAACTCACATCTGTTCCCCAGGAAGAATGGGCACAGGTTGAAGATGCAGCAGCTGAATTTTGGACCGAGGTTGCAGAGCAAGGCGAGTTAGAAGAAAAAATTGTCGGTATATTCCGTGAATATCGCAACACAATTAATGCAGCTGGTTTCCCCTATAACCGCAGTTGATCATTTTTTGCGGAAAACGGGTCAGCCAGTATGGTTGGCCCAACTTTACGAATAAAGCAATTAAAGAAACCACAAAATGTACATACTAGCGCGCTATGTACGCATGGTAGAGCGTTTCAACTACCGCATTGGCCGGCTAGCGATGTACCTGATCTTTGTAATGATGGCCGTTTTGTTGTGGTCTTCCATTACCAAGGTTTCTCCGTTCATGCGCCCGTCACTCTGGACGCTGGAGATAGCCCAGTTCCTGATGGTCGCTTACTACATTCTGGGTGGCCCATACTCCATACAGCTTAATTCCAATGTGCGAATGGACCTTGGCTATGGTGTCTTGAGTCAAAAAAATAAAGCTCTGGTCGATGCGTTCACCATTTTTTTCCTGATGATCTACCTGGGGTTTCTTCTTGTCGGTGCCTTGAATTCGTTCTCCTATTCGCTTGGCAATTTTCGCCAAGACGCCATACCGTTTTTGTACGGTGTGGTGAGAGCGTTTTTCACCGATGGTTTCGATGGTGCGGCGGCAGAGTTTGGTGTTATTGAACGCTCTCGCTCTATATGGCGGGCACCGATGTGGCCCATTAAGTTAATCATGATCATCGGATTTATACTGATGCTTCTACAGGCTACTGCTGAGTTCATCAAAGACATTGCGCGTATGCAAACCGGGCTCGAGGACCCGTTCGGTACAGCGCCTAAAAATAGAAATCTAAACTAATGTCGCACGAAGCCATAGCACTATTAATGTTCTCATCGATGATGATTTTGCTCATCACCGGGCAACGCGTCTTTGCAGCTATCGGGTTTGTTGCAGCGATTTCTTCGTTTTTTCTGTGGGGAACTGGCGGGGCTGATATACCGTTTTCTGCGGCGATAAAGTTGATGAACTGGTATCCCTTACTGACGTTGCCTATGTTTATTTTCATGGGCTTTGTGATGTCTGAAAGCGGCATAGCCGATGACTTATATAAAATGTTCCATGTGTGGATGGGATCTGTCAACGGTGGTCTGGCGATTGGAACCATCGGGTTAATGGTGCTAATTTCAGCCATGAACGGACTGAGCGTTGCGGGCATGGCCATTGGTGCAACCATTGCGCTGCCAGAGCTCTTGAAACGAAACTACGATAAGTTAATGGTGACGGGTGTCATCCAGGCTGGTTCTTCGCTGGGAATATTGGTGCCACCGTCGGTAGTACTGGTATTATATGCAATGATTGCTCGTCAGCCAGTCGGACAACTTTGGCTTGCCGGTGTGTTTCCAGGCTTGATGATGGCGTTTATGTTTGTCATGTACATCGGTATTCGTTGCCGCATACAGCCTCATTTGGGCCCACCACTGTCGGAAAAAGATCGTGATATACCGCTATCCGAGAAGTTACGCCTGCTAAGAGCCGGGGTGTTGCCGTTCTTCATTTTCTTCGCAATGATGATCCCCTTCGTGAAAGGCTGGACGTCACTGGTTGAAAGCTCGGCGATCGGTGCGATGACTGCATTTCTTTCGGCAGTATTTAAGGGGCGTATGACGAAACGGGTTTTCGAAGAATCCGTGCGCTCAACGCTAGGTGTGTCTTGTATGTTTATGTGGATTATTTTGGCGGCGCTGGCATTCGGTGCAGTCTTTGATGGCTTGGGTGCCGTCAAGGCAATCGAGAGTTTGTTCGTTGGGCAGTGGGGGCTTAACCCGTGGATAATTCTTATTCTAATGCAGCTTAGCTTTTTGCTAATGGGGACATTTCTTGACGATACTGCAATGCTGGTTATCGTTGCGCCCCTGTACATCCCATTGGTTGGTGCGCTTGGCTTTGATCTAATTTGGTACGGAATTCTGTATACCATAACCTGCCAGATCGCCTATATGACCCCGCCTTTCGGATACAACCTATTTTTAATGCGCGCAATGGCTCCACCAGAAATCACGATTATAGACATCTACCGCTCGGTTATTCCCTTTGTCCTGGTGATGCTAGTGGCGCTGTGTCTGGTGGGTTTCTTTCCGCAAATAGCGTTGTGGCTTCCGAACTATGTTTATGGTAACTAGGTATTACGCCATGAGGTAATATCGGCAAGCCAGGTGTCAGGCTTGGCATCTGAAGGCATACGCCAGTCGCCGCGCGGTGACAGTGCAACATTGCCGACTTTAGGGCCGTCGGCAGTGCACGATCTCTTAAATTGGTGCATGAAAAATCGTTTTATGAAAACGGTTAACCAACCCCTTAATGTTTCATCATCGTACTGAGCTTCGTCGAAGGCGACTCGTGCCATATCCAGAATGCGGGAGGGTCGTGCTCCGTGTCGTACGAAATGATAGAGAAAGAAATCATGCAGCTCGTAGGGCCCGATTTTTTCTTCTGTAAGTTGAGCTATCTGACCATCGGCGTCAGCAGGCAGTAGCTCTGGAGAAATCGGAGTATCCAGAATGGCGAACAGTGTTTTGCACAGGGCTTCACTATCGCTCCACGTGGAGGCTCGCTCGTTGGCCACCCAGCGGATAACAAATTGAATCAACGTTTTTGGGACACCTGCGTTCACGTCGTACATAGCGATGTGATCGCCAGCATAGGTTGACCAGCCTAGGGCTTTCTCGGAAAGGTCACCCGTGCCGACTACCAAGCCTCCATACTGGTTGGCCAATGTCATCAATAATAGAGTTCTTAACCGTGCCTGCACATTTTCTAATGTGACATCGCCCAGCTCTGGGTGTGCTCGAAGCTGTTCGAGCAACTGCTGGACTGACTCAACGCGATCAGTGACGTTATGATTGACGGCTGTGAGTACGGTTCGACTGGCGTCAGAAATACTGATTTGTTCGAATGTTGCGCCCAATGTGCGTGAGAGACTTTCCGCGTTGTCGCGAGTACCATCAGATGTGCCTAAACCTGGCAAGGTGATGCAGATTAAATCGTTACGCGGCTGATCCGCTAAGTCCAGAGCCGCTGCTGCGACGAGTGCTGCATGGGTGGAATCCAAGCCACCCGATACACCCAGAATAAGCTTGGGTTTGCCAATGGCTGCCATGCGTGTTGCCAGCGCATTGCTTTGTATTTCAAACATCTCCCAGCAACGGTTGGACAGCGTGGCTGGATCTTTGGGTAAGAAAGGTGTTTTGGAAATTTGCCTTATCAGACCATCCGGACTGTGTGACGTAAACCTGACGATTCTGTACTCAGGTGTTGTTTCTCTAGCACAGTCTCCGAAGGTGGTTGTTGAGCGTCGCTCGAATGCTAGAGTTTCAAGGTCAATGTCCTGAACAATAAGCTGTCCGGTCCGCTGGAAGCGCTGAGACTGTGTGAGGATATTGCCGTTTTCACAAATAAATGCGTCGGCATCAAAACTGACGTCAGTCGATGATTCGCCAGGACCTGCCGCAACATAGACATAGGCGCACTTGCCGCGATCGGACGCAGATGATGCCAATGTGCGTCTGATCTCTGCTTTGCCAATCGTAAAGTTGGATGCCGAAAGATTGCAGATTACGGTCGCGCCTGCTGACACCTGAAAGCTACTGGGTGGAATCTGAACCCACAGGTCTTCGCAGATTTCCACGCCCAGAGTTAAGTCTCTCAGTGAGCTTTTGAACAGTAAATCCAGCCCGAATGGGGCTTCGTGTTTGCCCACTTGAATGACGGCCTCAGGTGGTACATCAAACCCGCTGCGGAACCAGCGGGCTTCTTCGAATTCTCGGTAGTTAGGTAAATAGGCTTTTGGCACCACGCCGAGTAATTTGCCTTGATGAATGACGGCGGCACAGTTGTACAGTCCATGATTAAAGCGCAGAGGAATGCCAACGATGGCAACGGGTTCTAGTGATTTCCCAGATTCGAGTAACGAGCACAACGAAGCTTCACAGGCATCCAGTAGCGTGGTGTTGAGACTTAGGTCGCGAATGCTGTAGCCGCTCAGGCCCAACTCCGGGAAAACCACGGAGTTGACACCCGCGGTATCAGCTTCACGCCAAAGCGCTAAGGTGCGGCCTCTATTGGCATCAATATCGGCAACTGCGGCTGCCGGTACCGCTGCGGCTATTCGTGCATATCCTTTCATGGTTACAGTATATGTCGCAATTAACAGTAATAAAAGCGCACAGGTCGTGCCGGAACTACTGTATTCCCGAGCTCAATCGAGCGCAATGCTTGACACAGAACATATTGCGTAACTAAAGTGGTTAGAATGTCAGAAAGTACAATGCGGCGATGAAAAAGGCAGATCGTCCTTATCATTTCGATTGAAATCAACTTTTCGCACTTGCTTATTCTGCAGGTGCGTTTTTACTTAGCGGTACACACATGCCTGGAAATCTAACCTTTGAAGCGCTGAAAACAGCCGCTAAAAATGGAACAATTGACACCGTCGTTGCTGTGATGGTGGATATGCAGGGCCGATTGATGGGCAAGCGTTTCCACGTTCAGAATTTCATCAATGTTGCGTTTGACGAAACTCATTGTTGTAACTATTTGTTAGCCACTGATCTTGAAATGGCAACTCCAGATGGGTATGCATCCACCGGTTGGACTTCAGGCTATGGTGACTACGTCATGAAGCCTGATATGAACACCTTGCGCGTAACTCCGTGGGCAATAGGTGCGGCAATGATTTTGTGTGATGTCCAGGACCACAATACTCATCAAGATGTTCCTCATTCGCCCAGAGCCATATTAAAACGCCAGATCGAACGGCTAAAGGCGCTTGGCTATACCTGCTCGGCTGCTACCGAATTGGAGTTTTTCGTTTACCGTGAAACCTATGAGGAGGCGCGTGATAAAAATTATCAAAAGCTAACCCCGATCAGCGCCTACAACGAGGATTACCATATTTTTCAAACCGCTAAGGAAGAGGGCTTTATGCGACCTTTGCGTAATCAGTTATTCGATGCCGGAGTGCCTGTTGAGTGCACCAAGGGTGAGGCTGAGGCGGGTCAGGCTGAGTTGAACATACGATATTCTGATGCGCTGGATATGGCTGACACGCACAGCGTGGCTAAACATGCCACTAAGGAAATTGCCTGGAATAGTGGCTGTAGTGTGAGTTTTGTTGCCAAACCACATGAGGACACGGTGGGTTCATCGAGTCATATTCATCAATCACTTCGTGCTCACGATGGTTCTGCCGTTTTCTTCGATGCCACCCAGCCACACGGCATGTCATCTGTTATGCAGCATTATCTGGCTGGGCTTTTAGCGTATGCCAATGACACTACGGTATTTTTGGCACCCTACATTAATTCGTACAAACGTTTTTGCGCAGGAACCTTCGCTCCAACTAGAATTGTTTGGTCTGTCGATAACAGAACGGCAGGCTATCGAATCGTTGCTCCTGATTCTGAAAACGTCAGAGTAGAGTGTCGGGTGGGTGGTTCTGATATAAATCCCTATCTTGCGTTGGCTGCTCAGCTTGCTGCTGGGATTGCCGGCATTGAACAAGCCTTGTCTCTGGATGATGCGTTAGAGGGCGATGCCTATGCTGCCAAGGATGCCCCGCAAATTCCTGGTAATTTGCGTGATGCTGCGAAAGCCTTAAACGACTCCGAAATGCTGCGTAAGGCCATGGGCGACGATGTTGTTGATCACTATGTGCGTGCAGCTAATTGGGAGCAAGAGGAATTCGATCGCATCGTAACGGACTACGAAATCCGACGTGGCTTTGAACGGTCCTAAGCAATCTTCCATTTCAATTTAATCGATTAATGGTTCCATCATGACCTTTGTAAAAACTCTTGAATGCGTCTCGCCCATCGATGGCAACGTGTACGCCAGTCGGCAGTCCTTATCATTGGACGAAGCGCTGAGCAAACTGGATGTGGCTAAGCAGGCGCAGCTTGCGTGGCAGCAGCTGCCTTTGTCCGATCGTATTGCCATTGTTATGAAAGGCATTGAGCACTTAGGAACGATGACAGAGGCTTTGGTAACCGAGCTTGCCTGGCAGATGGGGCGGCCTGTTCGATACGGCGGAGAGTTTGGAGGTGTCATGGAACGTGCATCGCGTATGGCCGAGCTTGCGACAGAAGGTCTTGCGCCTATTGTTGTCGAAGACAGTGATACCTTTGAACGACGCATAGAGCGTGAACCTGTTGGGACGGTATTGGTAGTGGCTCCTTGGAATTACCCCTTTATGACAGCGATCAATACCGTTGTTCCGGCGTTAATTGCTGGTAATGCCGTGATGCTCAAACATGCAACGCAAACCTTACTTGTGGGCGAGCAATTGGCGGAGGCGTTCGAGGCGGCTGGATTACCTAGCGGTGTCTTTCAAAACATCTACCTAGATCATGGTCTTACAGCTGAACTAATTGGGCGAAAATCTTTTGGCTTCGTCAATTTCACCGGATCTGTTGCTGGCGGCAAGGTTATGGAATCTGCCGCTGCTGGTACGTTCACACCTGTTGGACTTGAGCTTGGGGGAAAGGATCCCGGTTATGTCATGGAAGATGCAGATCTTGATGCAGCCGTCGATACCCTCATTGATGGCGCCATGTTTAACTCCGGGCAGTGTTGTTGCGGTATCGAGAGAATCTATGTGGCTGAATCTCTCTTCGATCAATTTGTGGAGAAAGCCGTGGCTATCGTATCTGGCTATACCCTCGGCAATCCGCTGGATGAAGCCACCACTCTGGGGCCAATGGCACACCGGCGATTCGCCGAGTTGGTACGCGAACAAACACGTGAAGCTGTGGCCGCAGGTGCAAGTCCTTTAATCGATGTGGCAATGTTTTCTGCAGACGATTGTGGCGCTTATCTGGCCCCACAGATTCTTGTGAATGTTAATCACGATATGCGAATTATGAAGGAAGAATCTTTTGGACCGGTTGTTGGCATAATGAGCGTCAAAGATGATGACGAGGCTATTGCCTTAATGAATGACAGTGATTACGGTCTTACAGCCTCACTGTGGACTCAGGATGCAACACGTGCGGCTGGTATTGGTCGCCGTATTGAGACCGGTACGGTGTTCATGAATCGCTGTGATTACTTGGATCCTTCCTTGTGTTGGACGGGTTGCAAAGACACTGGACGAGGTGCGGGATTGTCTTTGTTGGGATATCAAAGCGTCACGCGTCCTAAGTCATACCACTTAAAAAAGAACGGCTAATTCATAGAAGGCTTGATAAAGATGCAACTGACTGGAAACTGGAATTACCCTACGCACATGTGCTTTGGTGCAGGAAGAATTTCTGAAATCGCTAACGCCTGCAAATCGGTGGGCATGTCCAATCCACTATTTGTAACAGATCGCGGTTTACGAGATTTACCGATAACCACCGCAACGCTCGACTTGCTCGAAGCGGGTGGCTTGGGGCGCAACCTGTTTGCGGATGTCGATATGAATCCGACAGGTGTGAATGTCGAAGCAGGTTTGGCTGTTTATCGAGCAGGAGGGCACGACGGTGTTGTGGCTTTTGGCGGCGGTTCGGCACTGGATTTGGGCAAAGCTCTGGCATTCATGTCGGGTCAAAACCGACCGCTATGGGACTTTGAGGACGTTGGTGACTGGTGGACTCGAGCAGATCCTAACGGCATAGCCCCTATCATCGCGGTACCCACTACGGCGGGTACAGGTTCGGAAGTGGGTAGAGCATCGGTTATCACAAACAGCGATACACACGAAAAGAAAATCATTTTCCATCCGAAAATCCTGCCCGCAATTGTTATCTGCGACCCCGAATTAACGGTGGGTATGCCGGCTGCTATTACAGCAGGTACTGGTATGGATGCCTTTGCGCATTGCCTGGAAGCTTACTGTTCGCCTCACTATCACCCAATGAGCCAAGGCATAGCGCTTGAAGGTTTAAGGCTGGTTAACGATTACTTACCAACCGCTTACGAAAATGGAACCGACCTAACTGCCCGCGCGCATATGATGAGTGCGGCTGCAATGGGAGCAACGGCATTTCAGAAGGGTTTGGGTGCGATTCATGCATTGTCACATCCGATTGGTGCTGTCTTTAATACACATCACGGTACAACCAACGCGGTAGTTATGCAGCAGGTGCTCACGTTTAATCGTGGTGCTATCGAAGCACGTCTTGATCAGGCTGCAGCGTACCTGGGTATTGTCGGCGGATTCGATGGGTTTCATGCGCGTGTGGGCGAACTGAATCGCCAGTTTGGAATTCCTGCAAATCTTACCGAGCTAGGAGTCACCAATCCTGATATCGAAGCGCTAACGGCATCGGCTCTAGCGGACCCTAGTACAGGTGGAAACCCTGTTGTTATGACAACGGAAAATACGCGAGCGCTGTTGGAATCCTGCTTCTAGATTTTTCCGGAAATATCTATGCGCCTATGCTCGGCTGCTGACTGATAAATTGCCTCTTCTATTTCCAGAACGGTTAAATAGTCAGCAGCCTGATTTTCCAATGCCGTGCCTTTTAGCATGGCATTGACTACGTGCTCTTGAAGATTAAAAACACAGTCTCCGGCAAAACCAGGTAAATCCCTGGCTGGTAATAATACGGTTTCGATAAGCTTGCCAAATTCTCGATGGTTTACCCGTCCATCACCGAAGAGCTGTAAGGATCCTTGGGTGCCTTCAACAAGGCATTCACCCAATGTCATACGATGGTTTTCTGCGGCATGATCCAAGTGACGATTACCGTCGAACAAAGCCCGTTTGCCTGATTCGAATTCAAACACCACAAAGCCTGCATCTTCGCCAGCGATGACAGGGTTCATTTTACGCAGGTCTGCGTAGACCGAAATCGGATCACCGAGCAGATATCGGAACGTATCGATCCAATGCACGCCAGTTTCATGAATAAGCAATCTAGGCATAGTTTGAAAATAGGGTTGTCGGTCCATATAGGCATCGTTGCCTTGGCCATCACCAGTTCTGAGTCTAAAAGTTATCTGATGAACAGTGCCAATTTTGTCTGACTGGATGGCAGCTTTTATGCAGCGGTACCACGGTTGGAATCTGAAATTCTCATGAATAATGAGTGGGGTTTTGGCTGCCGCGCATAATTGTGTTGCTTCGCGTGCTTCAGTCAACGAATTGCAAAACGGTTTTTGACAAATTATTGCCTTTACACCGTGAGCTAGCGCCTTTTTTATAAATGCCAGATGGGTGGTAGGCGGCGTGATGATGTCCAACACGTCTGGGCGTGTGCTCTGCAGCATGTGTAGCAGATCATCGAAGGCCTTATATCCGGTATCAAGTGCCGATTGGATGCTCTGGTCCATCGATCCGACGATGGTGGTATTCGGCATGCGAGACCAGGCGTCATAGTGGAAGCGACTGAAGTAGCCAGCGCCTACACAGGCGACATCGAGATTGGACGTGGTCAAACCTTGTTCCTGGCTGCCTGTCTTTGTCCAATTGTGAACAAAGTGGGTTGCACGAGCGGTTTGCCGTTTACACTATCAATAAATATGGAGCGTTTGTGGTCGCCTCGTATACGCCATATCGCCATGTTCCTTAATGTGCCGAACATGCCTCGAAAGCCAAACCCTTTTGATACTGGCCAGTCAGCATTGATGGGGTGTTTAATGCCCGCGCCAACCCCAAATTGCACCGGTCCGATTACATTTTGTAGCTGGGCTAGACGGTTTTCATCTGTCAACGTTTTATTTCTGCCTTGTCCAGACGATTGTTGATGGTTTGTATTAATGTTGGCGTTAGTGATGTTACTAATATTGTTCAACAGCAAGCCCACATAAGGCATTTCAGCTTTAGTCGGTGTATTACAAATTGGTGTCTGGCAACAGCTTGTATGCCATCGGTAAATTCCCTTGGGCGAGAGCATTAGATTTCCTAGACGTTCTTCTCCTGCAGTAATGCTGAATTGTGCAGGGGATATTTGCAGGATATCCGTTCCGCCGTTATCGTCTAGTTGAACTTCGGCCTGATTCAGATGTCTAGCATATGTCTGGCAGTCAACGCAGTAACATTTGAGTCGAGTGGGTTTGCCTTGTTCGTCAATGGGTACTAGTGCTTTGAACTGCCCGCAGTGGCATGACACAAAGAGTTTGGATTGCATCGTGTCTGCTGACATAGTGGTGAGTGTCTCGTCCAAATAAGTTGATCAAAGCTTATGCTTCAATCGTAAAGATGTTATACAAATTTAAGGTAATTGTATGACAAAGCGGTGGTCTCACCATTTTAGTCGGAATGTAACTTACCCTGAATCCCTATTCGCGTAACATAGAAGGAATTATAAATCCTCTGAAAAGTACGATTGATGATTGATCTGACCGACAGCACATCAGTGGAGCAAGTCGCGCGCGCGTACGCTGTTAATCCGGTGCTTAAACTCACTGGCGTACATAAGTCGTTCGGATCTTTGAAAGTCTTGGATGGCCTGAATATCGCGGTCTACCCCGGTGAAGTGTTTGGATTTCTTGGGCGTAACGGTGCAGGGAAATCCACGGCTATTCGGTTGCTCATGGGTATCACTCAGTGTGATGCAGGTGATATCGATGTTTTTGGCCAGCCATTGAAAGACGACCTGATTGGCATCAGACAAAAAATAGGTTACGTGGCTCAAGATCAAAATATGTATCCCTGGATGACGCCACGGGTTTTGTCAAAATTCGTGAAAAATTTCTATCCTGCCTGGGATGAGAAGCGCTATCAGCAGCTTATTAACGATTTCGAGTTACCTGCCAAGCGTCGTATAGGTACATTTTCTGGTGGTATGAAAGCCAAGCTTGCCCTAACGCTGGCGCTGGCGACTCGACCTCAATTGTTGATTCTAGATGAGCCTACCGCTGGCATGGATCCAGTCGCGCGTCGTGAGTTCCTAGATCTGGTTCGTGAGCAAACTGTAAACGACGGAGCAACGACATTTTTCTCAACGCACCTGATTGATGAGATCGAAGCAATTGCAGATCGCATTGGCATCGTGGAATCGGGGAGAGCAATCTATGATGGGGCATTGGACCCGCTCAGAAATAGTATAAATAGCTGGTCGGTCCCTAAGGAGCTTTATGTGCCCGGTGATTTGCCTGGAGAGTTTGCAAGGAATAGGCTGAGAATTTTGAAGGAAGGCGAGCGGCAAGGGCGTTGGGTGGTCACGTTGCAGTTTTCTGAAAGAGTGCTGGCATCATCAGAAATAGTCGTAAACGAGGGATGGCGAAATGAGCCTATGTCGCTCGAAGATGTCTTTATTGCGGTTGTGGCAAGATCGTAAAGACGCCATGGCTGCTCTAGCACTACTAGCAAAGGACTTCAGAGAACACTGGGTATCCCTACTCTTTCTGTCCCTTGGATGCATCACCGTTTTTTTATTGCTGTTGATACAAAACAAAGGTGCCGTCTACAGCATGAGCTCATTGGAAATAGTGCGTTATGCGCTGTTGTATCTCATGCCAGTGGTCTCTCTGATTGTCGGTAACCGACTAATCGTTAATGAGTACTTGAGTGGAACACGCTTATTCGTCGAAGCACTTCCATTGGGGCAAAGTCTGCCTTTAATTCTTAAGTATTTAACTGGGCTTGGCTATCTTTCTGTAATCGCGGTGTTGCTAATTCTGCTTGCAGTGAATTCAGCGAGCCTTGCAGATGAAATAACGTTAGCCTATCTCGCGTTAATTACGTCCAAGACTCTAGTTATGATCTGGCTGTACTGGAGCATCGTTTTCTGCTTTAGTCTGTGTGGCTATCTCCGCGTCATGTTGTACTTGCTGCTGGTTGCGATGGTGGCTGCGTTTATTTTCCTACCCAATGTGAATGCGGACCTGATCCCGCCGATTGCCCTAATGGATCAGCAACTTTTTGTGTTCGAAAGGGATGTGACGCCGTGGATTGCGATCATCGGCACCTCATCGCTAGCCATGGCGTTCACTATCGGAGGCTTTGTGCTTGTCTACGTTGGTGAAGGTTCAGTAATAGAGCGCCTTTCCAAGCCCATGACGAGAAGGGATTTTGTCGCTATCAGTGTGCTAATCGCTGCTGGGCTTGCGGTCTGGTCCGCGGTTATCGAAAAGAACTCTGTAGCATCGGTGGAGTTCTCTAGTGCTCAGGTTGTTCGTATGGAGGATCCAGCGGTGTCAGTTTTGTATCTGGAGGAGCAATATCAGGCATCGGCACAGGATTACGCTGAGCGTTTAAGTGATTCACTTGTTGCACTGCAAGCGTCTTTGGGGTTAGAGGCGCTCCCTACCGTTAAGTTAGCATTGTCCCCCGATAGAGAAAAACACGATGTTGACTACGCTACATCTGATGGTGTTTTCATATCGGCGAATTGGTTGGAGCACGACACCTATGATGATGCCATTCTCGATTCCGTAGTAATGCATGGCGTTCTTAGCGCGCAGACTAGCGGTCGGGCGATGACGGAGCCCTATCATTGGGTCTTGGATGGTTTCACACGCTGGTGGGTGGAGCAGGGTGCTCACGATATCAATCCTCGGCATGAAGCAGAGCTTTTGGCGCGCGCGATTTGGGCGCTAGATTCTGAACCCTCGGCACAACAGTTGATTAGCCGTTGGCAGATGACTGCCGATCGGTTTGCTTACCCTTCGGCCGAAGCGCTTGCATGGTCCGCCATGATGTTTCTAGAGCACGAGCAAGGACGAGGAAAAGTGCTTGCTCTTGCGTCGGAGTTTCTAACCCGTCCTGTTGGACATTCAATTCTTTCATCGTTTTTGGACAGGCGGCAGTCGCCGGCGTTTCGTGTGGGGAAAATTATTGGCGTACCGGTTGGTGAATTTTTTAGAGATTGGGCGGTATGGTTAGATTTGCAAAAGCATGATTTGCTGGTTAGTTCTTTTTTGCAGCAAATACCCAGTTTGCAAGGGCGGGTGACTAGTGAATTCGATTCTACTGGTGTGCACCGAATCAGCGCCTCTTACGAGCTTATGAAGTCCGAGCTGAATTATTCCGAAGACATAATGCGTCTAACGGGCATTTGCTCGATGAAGCATAACTATATTGGACCTTTTGATGCGGAGTTTGAAGTGTCAGATGATTATGAAGACACCTCGTTTTGCCAAGTTGAGTTGCCTACCCATAGCGTAGATAGTTTTTATGCGCAAGGTGACAGGGTGTTCATTGCATTGGATTATGAGAGTGGTGGTTTCCATCAACCACTGCGTTTGCATGCCGAGCGATTGACTATCCAATGATTCGCTTGATCGCCAAAGAATTACGTCAATTAAAACCCATTGCCTATTTGTGGTTGGCCATAATATTGTTTGGCTATGTGATTCAATTCTTCACCGAGCGCGTTGACGAGGAGACGTTTGGCAGTTGGTGCGAAGGGTATTGTGATTACAACTCCAATATGACAGTCGCCGTGGTTACAATTATATTGGCCCTGGTGACTGCCTACAGTTTGTTCCCAAGAGAACATGATGAAGCAACGATAGATTTTCTTCGAGCGTTGCCGGTATCCAGAGTATCGATTTTTATAGCCAAAGTGCTGGCGGCGTGGTTTCTGTTGGCCACGCTTAACGTTCTGAGCTACAGCTTCGATGTGTTTCTTCTAGCAACTAATCCAGAATCGATCGGTGGGAAATTTTATAGGCAAGTCTGGTTTACTTTGCTTTGGCGAGATTGTCTGTTTGCTTTTATTATCCTATCTCACGGTGTCCTATTATCTTGGTTTCGAACGCTAGGTCTCATACTATATTTTCTGTATTTATTGATTCTGGTGCTGGCAGAAACCTACCTTGGCACCTCTGGCGATTGGAGTGTGTTTACGCTTCTGACTAATGAATACAGTGGGTCTGAATTAATGGTTAATTCTCATGCCTTAACCATTCACTCGGTAGTCGCTATTTTTGTATTGTTACTATCCTATCGTTTATGGAACCGAACGGAATCTGGTGGGACAGAGCAAAAGAAGGGTTCTCGCTCGTTTCGTTTTGTGCAAATTGTCTCTGCCGTCATCGGTTTTCTGATGCTATCAGGCCTGTTAGTGTTTCAGATTCAGGTTGGTACTGGGACGGCACCTGATCAGGCTCTCAAAGTTGTTGCCACAGAGCATTACCGGTTTGTGTATGACACTTCAAAGTCTGAAGTGGTGGACTATATCGTCAAGCACGCCGAAGCTGATTTATCCGAGCTCGCTGATTTGATGGGAGTGAAAAACCTACCTCACATTAGGGTAGATCTAACCGCCCATAGTGAACACGCAATAGGGCTAGCCAAATGGAAAAAAATACAAATCGATTTGGATGGATTTGAAAACGACGTATCACAACGTCGTGTTCTTGTTCACGAGGCCACTCATGTTTTGCAGGGGGTTGAATCCGACCGCGCGATGGCTGACAACTACAATGCCGTGAAGTTTTTCATTGAGGGCATGGCGCAGTTTACATCTTTTGAAGTGGTGCCGGAAATTGGCCGACGACAGAGTAATTGGGAGCTTGCCAGTGTGGCCTGGAGACGTCAGAACATTGAGTTTAATGATTTGATTGATGCAGCGAGTTTTTCAAAAGAATTTGATGCAGAGCTACACTACAGTCTTGGGGATTTGTGGGCAGGAGCGCTTGTAAAGACCTGTGGCGAGTCTTCCCTTGGAGATTTTGTACGTGCAACAGGAAGAGACAAGACGCCCAATGGATTAATCGCCAGGGTTTTCTGGCGTGACACAATGCAAGTGATAGGGTGCGATCTCGATACTGTCAATGCGGCATGGCGAGAGAGAATGTTGTCGTACTATAAGCAGGTTGATGAAAATCGTTTTCCAGAATTTTCTGATATTTCAATTCGGCACGACGCGACTTCGAATAGCATTAAAGTTCTGGCCACTCTGGTAGCTAGCAGTGGCCAGAATTCAAACCCAGGGTCGGCTGCGGGCTCGTTATCGACGACAATCAATGACAGTAAACCATCGTTTATAAGGCCCGAGCGCTATATCATTCGAATAGGCAATGTCACTAGCAAATTGGCAGCGAGTGTAGATCATACCTTTCGTGGTCGTCTGATAAGTGGCGATGTTGCTACACAGGTGGAATTTGTAATTCCTGACTACGTTGTTCCCAATACCCGATTCAGATACCAATTAGGCTACACACCATCACCTGACTCGCGCTACTACTATGAAAGCTGGCGAAGAGGCTCTTTGTCATCATCCAGTCAGCCTTAATCTGAAGTTTGACTTTGTCAACGCAATAAGATTGTTTTCGGTGGGTTGTCCCCAGCGACTAATAAAGTCTACCGCGCGTAATGGCCCGTCAAACAGCTTCCCTTGAAATAGTGTGACTCCCAGTGGTGTGAGTTTGGATAACTCATCTTGTGAATTAACGCCACTGACGCACATGTGGATATTGTTTCTGTTGCAGTCAGATACCAGTTTAGGCGCCAGAACATCATCGCTAAAATGTTCGATGTCGATCTTGGTCATATCCGGTTGGCAATCTTTTTCATATTTCATGGAGGATGCCAGAATGCCAGAATGAATTGTCGCAATGCCTAGGCCTTCCGATCTGAATTGTACGATGGCCTTGTTATCGATCTTCGAGATTGAATTGATATTGAATGTAATGTGGCTTGCGATTGACCGCCCATCAGTTCGAAGAAATTGCATGGCTGAGTCAGTAAACTGTTTGTTGGTTAATACGTCCGAGTTTAAATCGAAATGCAACTTAAAATCTGGAGACACGATGTTTGAATCAATCCAGCGTGTAACTGATTTGGCGCAGACAAAGAGTACGTGGCTATAGAGCGCAACAGCTAAAGGAGTATTGCCGATGTCGTTCATTAGTTCTTCGGGCAAAACGATGCCACCTACGCTAGTGCGAATGCGAATTTTTACATCAGCTGCATATAGTTTTTCGCAGCCGTAGGAATCATATTTAACGATAGGCTCGTACCAGAGCTCAATGCGATCTTCGAGTAAGGCACGCTCCAGAGTTCTGGCGGCCATTGAGGTGATTGAGCGACAGGCTTTAAGTTTCTTTTTTTCTTCATACATCAATGAATCAGCCTCGGCGAGAGCTTCGTGCAGTGATTTTCCTGGATTGGAAGTGGCGAGGCCGATGCTGGTGGAAATCTCGTGATTGCCTTCAGAGGTGGGTACCAGTGCTTCGAATGCTGCATACACAGAAGAGGAAAATATTTTTGCGCAGGCCTGATCAGTTGCGGGAAGTACCACTACAAACTCATCACCGCCCCATCTTGCCAGTGTTGCGTTGTTGGGTATAGCGTGAACTAGTCTTTCGGCGACTTCTATAAGAACTTCATCGCCAGCTGCATGGCCGTAGAAATCATTTACATCCTTAAAGCCGTTCAGGTCAAGGAACATAACCGTGTGAATTTGTGCTGGATTGTTGTCTAGTTCCTCTATCAGTTTATTAG
>JBLHWG010000020.1:0-27776 GCA_047629055.1 Halioglobus sp. | reverse complement strand
GGCGCCCGCGCCCAAATGTCTGGAGATTTGTCAATTGCAGGTGGTTCAACCTCTGGCCGAGGAAGTCGAACCTCTCGTCGCAAACGCTAACCTGTTAGCTTTTACCGTTGAGAATGAAAACTCGCCCACGACTTTAAACGGCAATAACCATGTTAGATAAAAACCTCACGCCCAATCTGGTAGCACTACTGCTGATCATCATTAGCTTGATGTTGCCGGAGCCCTGGCAAGGGGTGATGCTCACCACAGGGCTTTTCGCACTCTCAGGCGCCCTGACAAACTGGCTCGCCGTTCACATGTTGTTTGAACGAGTTCCTGGCCTGTATGGCTCCGGCGTCGTGACTCTGCACTTCGAAGATTTCAAAGCCGGAATTCTGCGAATGGTGCATGAAGAACTATTCAGCAAAGATAACGTTGAACGGTTACTGTCCTCTCCAAAAAATGCGGACACTGGCGACGCAAGCGATAGCTTTTCGCTTGTCGATGCGGTCGATATAGAACCCTTACTAAAGGCCATAGATCTAGATGCCGCCTATGATCAACTCGTTGCCACTGTGGTTGAATCCTCCTTCGGATCAATGTTGGCAATGGTCGGCGGAGAAGAAGCACTTCAACCGCTGCGAGAACCTTTTAAGAAACGTATGGAAACCTTTCTTAAAGATGCTGCCCACTCACCTCCAATACAGGCAGCCATCGGTGAACAGCTCAGTAAAGCCGCCAGCAGCGATCAATTCGTCAGCAAGTTGGAACAACTGCTGCGCGCACGTCTCGATGAAATGACACCAGAAATGGTGAAAGAGATCATGCAGCGCATGATCCGCGAACATCTTGGCTGGCTGGTTGTCTGGGGTGGTGTTTTTGGTGGATTAATTGGACTAATAGCAGCGTTGTTTGGCTTCTAACTTCTTGCTCGTAGCGGCACGCCGTCGAATTCAATTCCCTCCCATCCTGTTAGCATAAACTGGCGAATGTTGGGATGGCTATCGCCTTCCGGTGTTTTCAGAACATCAGCTCGATAGAACGCACCAAATAAACTCAGTGTTTGATCTTTAGTTAGCTCATGCAAACGGGCGAAGGCAAAAATTTTGCACGAGCCCGTATTTTGACCCGCCTCACTGAGTATCTCGTAATTACGAAACGCCGTAGGGATATAGGTGTATAGACCATTGATCAACTCAATAACATCCGGAAATTCGATGCTCTTGGGCTGAGTTTCTAAACGATTAAGGAAAAGCTCTAGTTCCATAAATTAGGACTTCTGACTTGCTTTGTAGTCGATGGCATCAACTGCCGCAATGGCACACAGATTGACGATACCGCGAACGGTCGTAGATTCAGTAACGACATGCGCAGGCTTTTTGAGCCCCATCAACATCGGACCAACCGGTAGACCATCGCCTAATGCCTTGACCATGTTGTAGGTGATATTTGCAGAATCAAGGTTTGGCATAACCATCAAATTTGCACCACCACGATAGCTCGCGTTCGGAAATACTCTATTGCGCGTTTCTTCAGATACTGCAGCATCTGCATGCATTTCACCTTCGACCGCGAGATCAGGATAACGTTCCTTGACCAGTTGTACTGCTTTGCGAACCTTGAGAGCTGACTCGTTGTTGCGACTACCAAAGTTGGAATGTGAAAGCATGGCAATCTTCGGCACCATGCCAAAGCGTTTAACAATTTTTGATGCCATAAAGGCAGTTTCTGCCATCTCCTCTGCAGAAGGGTTTACCGTGACATGCGTATCCGTTAGAAATACCGTACCTGTTCCCAGTATCAGTAGCATTAAAGCCGAAATGTCAGTGACATTGTCGCGTATCCCGATGACATCCACCAAATAACGAATATGTCGAGCATAAGCGCCTTGCGTACCGCATAACAGTGCATCCGCCTCACCCTCTCTGACCATAAGAGCACCGAGAGCGGTCGGTCGAGTTCGAATAACATTGGCAGCGTACTCCGGAGAAACTCCGGCTCGTTCCATCAATTGATGATAGGACTTTACATGCTGATCGAATCGCGGATTATTCATAGGATCGATAACAGAAATACCATTACCAATTGTCAATCGCAGAGCCATATCCTCAATCTTTGATTGAATAATTTCAGGCCTACCGATCAATACTGGATGGCAAATTCCATCGTCTACTAGAATCTGTGCAGCATTCAAGACACGCGATGATTCCCCTTCCGCCAAAACAACTCGCTGGATATCCGCCTGTGCTTGTTCAAACATAGGCTTCATGACCAAACCTGAACGAAATACGAATCCACGAAGCTTACGACGGTACGCGTCAAAATCGGCGATAGGACGGGTCGCAACGCCACTGTCCATAGCTGCTTGTGCAACCCGTGGAGGTATCTCCATCATCAATCTAGGGTCGAACGGCTTGGGAATCAGATAGTCACGACCGAAGGTAAACGGTTTACCACCGTAAGCGGCAGACACGACATCCGAGGCCTCTTTAGTCGCTATATCCGCAATAGCCTCTACAGCCGCAGCCTGCATTTCACCATTAATCTCTGTTGCACCCACATCTAATGCGCCGCGGAACAAGAATGGGAAACACAGAACATTATTGACCTGATTTGGATAGTCCGAGCGCCCCGTAGCCATGATGGCATCGTCTCGCACTGAGTGAACTATGTCAGGACTGATTTCAGGATCTGGGTTGGCTAGTGCAAGAATGAACGGTGAATCAGCCATCCTGCTTACTTGTTCGCCCGTCAGCACATTCGGTGCAGACAACCCCAAAAAGACATCAGCATCGCCGATGACATCATCCAAAATACGCGCGTCAGTGCTGCGTGCATAAACCGCCTTATACGGATCCATGTTGTCGTTGCGTCCTTCAAAAAGGACGCCAAACTCATCGCACACAGTGACTTTGCTTTTGTCCAATCCCATGAATACAAGCAGATTGAGACAGGCAAGTGCTGCGGCACCAGCTCCGGAACACACGAGAGTAATCTCAGTCAGTTTCTTCCCAGCAACTTTTAAACCGTTGCGAATTGCCGCCGCAACAACGATAGCTGTTCCGTGCTGATCATCGTGAAATACCGGAATGCCCATCTTTTCACGCAAGCGTTTTTCTATGACAAAACACTCAGGCGCTTTGATGTCTTCTAAGTTGATACCACCAAACGTGGGTTCAAGTAATTCCACTGCATCGCAGAAACGATCAACGTCAGTCGTATCTAATTCGAGATCGAATACGTCAACATTGGCGAATTTTTTAAACAGAACGGCTTTACCCTCCATCACCGGTTTTGAAGCCAGCGCGCCAATCGCACCCAATCCGAGTACTGCCGTGCCGTTGGTAATGACCGCAACAAGATTACTGCGAGCAGTGAGTTCCGCCGCTTGTAAAGGATCACGCACAATCTCCATGCATGCAACAGCAACTCCTGGGGAATACGCCAGCGCAAGATCACGCTGGTTAACCATGTTTTTCGTCGCCGATATCTCCAGTTTTCCAGGTACCGGGTATCGATGATAATTAAGCGCAGCTTCTGCCAGAGACTCGGGCGTAGCACGCTCAGTAAACTCAGAGCTGTTGTGGCCTAACGGACCACTCTGCTGATCACTCATCGATGATTTCCTTTTTTATTATTCGTATGTCGGGGTGAGCAACTTATCAGCAACCGCGCGGTTGAACGCACTGCATACCGCCATTAGCGAGGCCGACACTATATTACTGTTCAGCGCAGCACCATAACGTGTTGCCCCTTTCCCCGCTTGTATTTCAAAATAACAAGCAGATTGAGCATCTGCCCCAATACCGGTGGCATGCTGATGGTAATCGACGACCCTGAAATCCACATCGAGTTCGGTCTTGATCGCATGCACAAAAGCATCGATCGGGCCATTGCCTTGGCCGTTGATCTCACGCACTTTTCCGTTAAGCATAACCTTTGCAGTTAATGACCTTAGCGCATCATCGTCAGGATCCTGCACACTGGTATGACTTACGAATGATAGCGGTGCTTGCAACTGAAGAAACGTCTGATCAAATGCTGCTTTGATAGTGGCTGAGTCTACTTCCTTACCCGTCTCTTCACTAATCTGCTGTACAACCTGACTGAACTCCATTTGCATACGTCTGGGGAGTTCCAATCCGTGATCGCGCTCTAGAATAAATGCAACTCCACCCTTACCAGATTGGCTATTCACTCGAATGACAGCTTCGTAGGTTCGGCCCAGATCAGCCGGATCGATAGGCAGATAAGGAACTTCCCAAAGCGGTGAATTACTTATACGCATAGCCGCAAAGCCCTTTTTGATAGCGTCTTGGTGTGAACCTGAAAATGCCGTAAACACCAATTCACCCGCATAAGGATGTCTCGGATGTACGGGCAACTGGTTGCAATGTTCAACTGTGCGCATCACTTCATAAATATCTGAAAAATCAAGCTTTGGATCAACGCCCTGCGTAAACAAATTCAACGCCAACGTAACTATATCGACATTTCCGGTCCGCTCGCCATTACCGAAAAGCGTACCTTCAACGCGATCGGCTCCGGCTAACAAGCCAAGTTCAGTTGCAGCCACTGCACAACCTCGATCATTATGAGGATGGAGGCTCAGGCAGATAGTGTCTCTGTTTTTAACATGCTTTAAAAACCACTCAATCTGATCTGCATGCACGTTAGGCATAGACATCTCAACCGTGGCTGGCAAGTTAAGAATCGTAGGATTCTCGATGGTGGGCTGCCAGATAGCATTTACGGCATCACACACTTCAATTGCATAGTCCAACTCAGTACCAGTAAAACTCTCTGGGGAGTATTCGAATTGCCAATGTGTATCCGTTTGCTTGGCAGCATATTCTGCAACGATATCTGCGCCATCAGTGGCAATCTGCTTGATGCCGGCGCGATCCATACCAAACACGACTTTGCGCTGTAGAGTGGATGTAGAGTTATACAAGTGCAAAATCGCACTAGGACAACCTTTCAAAGATTCAAACGTGCGCTCTATCAGCGGACGACGCGCTTGCGTGAGCACTTGCAAAGTGACATCAGCGGGAACTCGATTTTCTTCGATCAACATACGAACAAAATCAAAATCGGTTTGTGAGGCTGCCGGAAACCCCACTTCTATCTGTTTAAATCCCACGGCGACAAGCAGATCGAACATGCGTAGTTTGCGCTCTGGGCCCATGGGCTCGATGAGCGCCTGATTGCCGTCGCGCAGATCTACGCTACACCACAGAGGTGCCTGAGTAAGCGTCTTTGCTGGCCATTGGCGGTCCACCAAGGGAACTTGAGGAAATGGAGGGTATTTAGAACTTGGGTCGTTCAACATGATTAAATTCCTGGTGCTTGAGCTTGAGGGTTCTGCGCTATATGCAAAGCCGCCGCCCGGCTACGCGATTCCGGGCGACGGCAGCTAAGCACTGTCGACTCAAGTGGTAAGACACCAAAATAGGGTGTGCAGATAGTGGATATTATAGGGTTTGAAAGAGGCATGACGTTCTCGAAGGCTATACCGACGTTTTTGGCGCTGAATAATCAGGTAGAGGGTCGATCCGAAGCGGATTGGCTAGAGTTAAGTGGTGATCTCATGATTTTTCACAAAAAAACCAGGCAATGCTGTCCCGGCCCGCCTTATAGAGCGGCCGGGTACATAAGCCTAAGCGCTGGCGTTATTATGACGCCAGCTCTAAATAGGTGCGCAATCGAAGTCATAGGTCCAGATTAGTCTGGCTTGCCTACTGGGTCAAGGCTGCGTTGATCATCAAGTAGTGGACGAAGGAGTTTTTCCAATCCATTGAGCTTGATTTCGTAGATTAGGGCCAATCGCTGCCCCAGCAAGCCCGCGGGAAAGCCCTGGGTTTTGAACCAAACAACATAGGGCTCAGGCAAATCAATGAGTCGTCGACCTTTAAACTTGCCAAAAGGCATGGGCATGGACGCGGCAGCCAGAAACTCTTCCGATAAATTTTCAACGCTCATCAGATACTTTTCCCGAAAACTCCGACTTCTTCTGATTCCTATCTGATTCAACAGGTTGGGTTTGTGGCCCCGCTGCGAATCGAACGTTCCTGTTGCGTAATACAGGCTGCTTAACTGAGGCCACCAACTCACGCCAGATAAACAATAGACCGGAACAAACAATAACCGCCGAACCTAACATTACGGTGCTATCGACCGTCTCGTCAAAGATCAAAGCACCGTAAATAAGTGCCCACAGCATTTGGCTGTATTGCATAGGAGCGACAAATTGCGCCTCTGAGCTTCGGTACGCGTGAATCATCAGCGTTTGTCCAAAAACACTCAAGACGCCAATCGCACAGAGTTTCAGCAGCACTTCACCCGCCATTGGAACGTAGACGAAGGCCGTTGCAATTCCGGTTATGACAACACTTGTCAACATGGGATACATGATGAGGGTGAGACTGTGCTCCCGCGACCCAATTTTTCGGGTCACTATCGAATTACACGCAACACAGGCCGCGGCTATGACCGCAGCTAGATGATCAAGTGTTAGAGAATCGGAGCCTGGCCGCAGTACGATCAAGACGCCAAGTAGCCCTAGAATGATCGCAAACCAGCGAATAGCGCGAATTCGTTCACCAAGAATGGGAATGGCCAGTAACGTTATGAGAATGGGCGCCGCGAACAGCAGCGAATAAACCTCAGAGAGCGGTAATTTACCGAAGGCATAAAAAACCGATAGCAACCCAACCACATTGAACAAACAACGTAACGCGATAAGACCAGGTAATCTGGGCCGCATCGAACGCGCAGTGCTCTCAAATGCCAGAAACAGCGTAAACGGTACAAAACTGAAAAGAATCGCGAAAAAAGCGATCTGAAATACCGGAATTCCGGCAATGCTCTTGATCACCGCATCATGAAGGGAAAAAATTGCGAACCCGATAAGACCCAGCCCAGCTCCTTTGAGCGCATTGTTCGTCGTCGTGTCGGCGGTCATAATAGGAGTAGTCTGTTCCAAATTATTAGAATGTTCATATTAACTGAAGAAAGCTTATGCGATTACTAATCCCCATTTTCATAGTGCTGCTCGGCATGGGCAGCGGTGCCTTGATCTGCTTGCTTTTCAAAAACATTAGCAACGGACTCAAAGCCAGTGCCATTGCAGGAGGATTCGGTGCGTTTGCCGGACTGATGATGCGCGACTTCCTTGATGATGTTAGCGGCGGTCTGATCGGAGGGGCACTTCTATCAGCCATAGTAGGAGCGATCGTTTTTTCCACAGTGCTAAATGTCGCAATGCGGATCACGAATCGCTGAGCCATTCAACTAGCGACGCGGGCGGGCAGATTCAGAGTAGAGCTACGTTGCTCAACAGCGTAGCCCTACTCGGCTTTTGGCGGTGGCTCGCCTAATTCTGAAGAGCCTTTGGGCAGTTCGGGAAACGGCAGACTTCGTCCACACATGCGGCCAAAACCAACATCAATACGCAGGGCCTGCGCATGCTCTAGCAGGGCTTGAGAATCTACACCCGCCGCACACACTTCACGGTGTTGTGCGTGCGCTGCATCCACCAACGCTTCAAGCTCTTGGCGTTTTTGCATATCTCGAATCGAACCTTGCAACGATTTTGCTGAGATCCATAAGTAATCAAAACCTGCCAAGTTTTGCAGGGCTGTGAATTGCGGTGCTGAGCTTACCCCTTCAAGCATGAGTCGAATTCCTTGGCGATTCAGACGACGCAGAATCGGCATGCAGGTACGCAGATCACGGGAAACAGATTTGACACTGAGTAGAAGGCAAATATCCGATGGCGCAATTCGTTGACGTCTGCAACGCTCCTTCAACCAAAAGCCAGCTTCGTTAGTCAACTGTGCAGCATCGACGGGTAGTATGAGTTGACTCTCAATGGCTGGTCTAGCTTGCTTGAGATTTAATGCAAGCGCATCCAACGCAGCATTGAACATAGGATTTTCAGGTAACGATTGATTCGTGTTAGCAAAACCAACAGGTTGAACTCTGTAACACGTCGCTAAAAATTGCGGATTAAGAAGATGGCCTGGTTTCAACCGCCAACTCTGCGCCGATAACTCGGCTTTCTCATTGGCTACCGAATCGCTGTCAGCTGCGCTTTGCGCTAGGGTATCCATGACAAGCGATTCACGTTGCTCAGTAGTTGTTGGCTCAATAGACACGAGTTCATCTGAAGATGATAAATCGACCTGTGTAAGTGATTGGATAGTAGACAACAAAACAGATGCCTCACTTAACGCCCGCGTATTCACTTCTCCATCATCTAACGGACGCGAATGCCGATTATGAGAATCTAGCGCCACAATGCGGTAGTGAAAACCAGCTAAAGCCTGTTGTAATTTTTCATCGAATGCCACATCGTTAAGCAGTGCTTCGTACTGATCCGCAATTATGATTGCATCGCTCTCTATACAATAACGCAGTAACAAGCATAAAGATTGAGCACCGATTCGGCCTAAAGTATCTCTTCCTCGTAATCGAGTTTCTATAACTGCTAATAGATTCTTTAATGAGGTGGCAGCAACACGTTGCCCTTGATCGTGAGCAATATCCAGTAAACCGGGAAAGTGCAGTACCAATAAACATCCAGTTCGCTTTTTATTTTGCGAGCCAATCTGCGCATCTCGAACTTCTTTAAGAAATGCCGCTCGGTGCAGAAGACCTGTTCCTGGGTCAAGTGTGGAGTTGTCAGACATGATCAGTTATTTGTTGAAGTCGCCAAAAGCTTCACTTAGGCGAGCAACAATCCAGCGCAAACTTACAGGTTTCTCCAGTTTTTCGGCGAACAATGATTGCTTGATCCAGCTGTCGTTGCCGACTGCCCCGACGAGCGTCAACGGACACTTTGAGCCTACCTTCAATTCAAAAAGCTCACACAATTTTCGCGCACTCATATCCGGAAGATCACTCGTAATAATGACTACGTCGTATCGGTTTTCTTGCAACATATGCAACGCATTCTCGGAACTCATGGCCATCTCGACCTCGTAGCCATGACGATTCAGATTCAAACGCACGACGCGCAACACGTGAGCCTGCTCGTCAATAAGTAATACCTTGCGATGTGACTGCCCATCACTATGCACCACGTTGGTTAATTCGTACGTGTCCTGATAAACCGCTTTCTGTGCGCTGGCAAACATATTGGAAGCCCTGAACCTGCTCTTTTCTTCTTGTATGTAATTCCTATCGGTTCACGCTCGATTCACTTAACACCCGGCCATGAAGTATGAGCACGTTGAGCCATGTTTTTGTGAACTGGACTACAACCTGTG
Source organism: Halioglobus sp. (assembly GCA_047629055.1). Lineage (GTDB taxonomy): Bacteria > Pseudomonadota > Gammaproteobacteria > Granulosicoccales > Granulosicoccaceae > Granulosicoccus. The sequence continues at coordinate 18,525 of JBLHWG010000020.1, read as the reverse complement.
TTGAATACATCGTTACATTTGGTGCCCAAATTGCGGAGAAAGACCCACAAAGTAAACTAATCACACACACACACAATGTCTGCGTAATGCGCCGTTTTTGGTTACTCTACAGCGAAGTTTAAAATTTCACTCACGGGAAACGCAAAATCATGAGCATGTTGTATCTGGTTCGACATGGGCAAGCGTCAGCAGGCACAGATGATTACGACCGCCTCTCAGAACTGGGGCAAACGCAAGCAGCAATGCTCGGTGATTGGTGGTCACGACAAGGGTTTTCGCCTGATGTGAGCGCTCATGGATCACTAGTGCGCCAACGAGACACTGCTCGCTTGGCGCTGCACCCATTGGCAAGTGAGCATTCACCCACAGAACATACCGGTTTAAACGAGTACGACCATCACCTCGTCGATTCGACGTTTGGATTCGGTGCTAAAAGTGACGATCCGGAAACGCTGACTTTCGATGACTACCTGAGCATCATGCAACGTTGGCAAAAGGGTGAAGCCAGCGAACCTGTTCACCAGGCTGAACCCTGGCTAGACTTCTACAATCGCGGCTGGCAAAGTGTTCGGGAGTTGCACGCTTTAGCAAGCGATAAGAAATCCCATGCGTACTTCACCTCTGGTGGTGTCATCGCCTCAGTCGTATCCGTAGTTCTCAATCTGGATTTTGCCCACACCATCGACGCCATCTGGAGAATTCGAAACTCTTCAATAACAACCCTGCATTTTGATGGAAACAGGGCGCGTCTGGTTGACTTCAATACGGTGCCTCACTTACAAGTCCATCATGATCCATCCTTAATTACCCTCATCTGAGGGGTCGTGATTCATCAACTCATATCGCCAATTGCCCGTGTGACCCTCTACCTTTAGCTGGATTCTGCAATCACCATGAATACACTTAATCAATCAGACAGACAGTACGCACTTCATCCGTTCACTAATTTATCAACGCACCAGAAAGATGGGCCTTTTATCATTGAAAAAGGTGATGGAGTCTACGTCTGGGACGATCAGGGAAATCGATTACTAGAGGGCATGGCGGGGCTATGGTGCACGTCTCTAGGGTTCAGTGAGCAACGATTGATTGATGCGGCAGCTAGGCAGTTTGCCCAGCTACCCTATTCACATATGTTTACCCATCGATCTACGGCCCCCGCTATTGAGCTTTCGCAGCGCCTGGTTGAGATGGCACCAGCGGGCATAGGCAAAGCATTTTTCGTTAATTCTGGTTCAGAGGCTGTCGATACAGCGGTAAAAATGGCTTGGTACTACAACAACGCTTTGGGCCGCTCTAATAAGAAAACGATCATTGCCAGGCTCAAGGCATACCATGGAGTCACAGTTGCAGCTGGCAGCCTGACAGGGCTTCCCTATGCACAGGATGGGTTTGGCCTTCCTGCTATACCTGTTATGCACGTAGAAACCCCACATTATTACCGCCATGGACTGCCTGATGAAACTGAAGAAACCTATACAAACAGGCTGGCGCAATCCCTTGACGATCAAATCATTGCTGCCGGAGCAGACACGATTGCAGCTTTCATAGCAGAACCCGTTATGGGTGCCGGAGGCGTTTTGATACCACCCGCTGGCTACTTTGAAAAAGTGCAGGTGGTTCTTAAGAAACATGATATTTTATTTATCGCCGACGAGGTCATCTGCGGCTTTGGACGCACTGGCAATGTCTGGGGTTGTGATACCTACGGTATTAAACCTGACATTATCACTTGTGCCAAACAGCTGTCTTCAGCGTACCTACCCATTGGTGCAGTATTGATAAGTGATCACCTGTACGACACATTCCAAGTGTTCACCGACAAGCTGGGTGTGTTCGGTACAGGTTCGACTTACGGCGGGCACCCCGTATCTGCGGCGGTAGCGCTGGAAACTCTACGCATCTACGAATCCGACAATATATTTGAGCATGTAAAATCTCGCTCAGTGCATTTTTCAGAGCGAGTTCAGGCTTTGCAAAATCACCCGCTGGTTGGGCAAGCTCGCAGTGTTGGGCTAATTGGAGCAATCGAACTAGTCGCAGACAAAGACAGTAAAGAGCAGTTTCCGGCAGCAGATAAGCTAGCTGCAAAAATTGCAGCTGCAGCCAGAGAGCGAAATCTGATCATTCGCGCAACTCCTGGGGACGGCATCGCGTTTTGCCCACCACTTATTATTAATGATAATCAGATTGATGAAATGTTTGACGCTGTTTCAGATGCTCTGAACGGCGTCTATCAATCGCTCTAAGTTCCATGTGACTTGGGGCGCTGGTACGCCATTCCGTCGGTATCAAACAGATAGCAGCGTTCCGACGGAATTTTTAACTCTAAGGAATCGCCGTGACCAGTAGCCTCCATACCTGGGCGTTGTACGACGAAGTGTTTCATGCCTCCGCACGCACCATATAGGAATGTAGATCCGCCAAGTCTTTCAGCAACGGCCACTGTGAATGGTAAGGCGAAATCACCGGCATCACCGCCCGCATCTTCAGGACGAACTCCCAATGTCGCTTTCGAATCTGGTGTTGCTCGGGATGCATCAACGGAAACCGTTGCTGTAGCGCCTCCTGGCAATTCGACAAAAGCCTGGGTTCCATTACCTTCCTTGACCGTCACTTCAATAAAATTCATTCTTGGTGAACCGATAAAACCCGCAACGAAAATGTTGTCAGGGTGGTGATACAACTCGAGCGGACTACCCATCTGTTCAATATGCCCAGCCCGCAATACAACAATTTTATCGGCCATAGTCATGGCCTCTACCTGATCGTGGGTCACGTAGATCATCGTGGCATTCAGTTCATTGTGCAGCTGAGCAATTTGCAAACGCATCTCAACACGAAGCTCGGCATCGAGGTTTGATAAAGGCTCATCAAACAGGAAAACATCCGGATTTCTAACGATCGCTCTGCCGATAGCGACCCGTTGTCGTTGACCACCAGACAAGTTCTTTGGTTTTCTATCCAGGAGCTGTTCGAGCTGCAGTGTATTCGCGGCTATGGCCACTTTTTCTGCGACTTCTGCCTTATCAGCGCCACCCATCCGCAATCCAAAACCCATGTTTTCAGCCACAGTCATGTGGGGATAGAGCGCATAGGACTGGAATACCATCGCGATACCACGATCAACCGCTTCAACATCAGTGACGTCACGGCCCTTGATGTGAATCGATCCTTCTGACAACTCCTCCAGTCCAGCAATCATGCGCAGAAGCGTTGACTTGCCGCATCCCGACGGGCCAACGAATACGATGAATTCACCACTTGGTAATTTCATATCAACGCCATGGATGACTTCAGCATCCCCGTAGCGTTTATACGCTTTTCGCAACTCTACTTCTGCCATCGTTCCAGTCTCCGTTGGTATTGCGATAATTCGATCTGTGTTCAGTTCTTAGCTCTACTGTTTACTAGCCTATCAATGCGAGGAACCGAGGGAAGCCCCAGTACGAGGTGCCTGCCTCCTTGATATCTCAGCGGCTGCCGCAACTAAAGATTTGCGCCAACTCGCCAGTTCCTTTTCTGACGTTCTGAATGCCGGAGCTGTAATGCTTAAGGCAGCAATAGCACGACCCGTTGTGTCCACCACCGGTGCTGAAATTGAATGAGATCCTAGGAATCGTTCTTCCGCATCCACAGCGAATCCCTGCTGACTGACGGCACTCAACTCTTTGAGAAGGGCATTTTTATCAGTGATGGTATTTGGAGTAAAACGCGCAAATGAAATTCGACTAATAATGTCTTTCTGCTGCTTATCATCACACCAAGCAAGTAAAACTTTGCCCGTCCCAGTGCAATAAACAGGCTCACGATTTCCAACACTGACCGAGTGGCGCACACTACGAGTACTCTCAACATGATCAATAACAACCACATGGGTATCTGCTAGGACGGCAATCTCGACAGTCTCCCCACTTAGTGCATTGAGCGCCAGCAACTGATCGCGAGCTAAAACCCGTATGTCAGATCGAGTCCAGATGCAATTGGCCATTTCGAGAATCCGATACCCCGATGCCCAGGCAAGTGAGCGCTCGTCAATTCGAATCAAACGCTCCTCAGCCAGCTCGTTAAGTAAACGATGCAGCGTAGCTTTGGGAATACCGCTAAGCTCTTCCAGTTCGGCAAACCGCAGCGGCCCTTCAGCCACAATCAGATCCAACAGCTGGATTGCCCGAGCGACACCACTGGCCTGGCGACGAGCACTACCAGCAGGTGATTGCACTAGAGAATCAGTTGATTTGGAATCGTCACTCATAAATAACTGCTGTCACCGTGTTGTTTTCAATTGACAGCTTTTGACTGTCGCTCTTATACTTTTGGAACATTGTTCCATTATTATGCGTCTGGTGCAATGTGGCTGCTTGCAGTTTTTTCAAGTCAACCAAAGAGTAAATTACCCAGTAATGCCCATTCATCCAACTTTCTGGCGTTTAGACGGTGCTTCCACGACACTGCTTGTGGTGCAAGATCACGCTGTTCCCAGAATATTTTGGTATGGCAGTCGGCTGGGTACTAACACGGATATTGACTCACTGTTGGCCCACGATGACACAGCCCTCGCCTTCGGAACGTGTGATGAGGTAACTCCTCTGTCTCTCTTCCCGCAGGCAAGTACCGCGTATGCGGCGTCTCCAGCACTCTTAGGTCATCGACAAGGTGCGCAGTTTGCCCATTATTTCCAAGTTTCCGATGTGCAAGTCGGTGACAGCGAACTCACCATTATGTTGCGTGATCGACAAACCCAACTCGATGTGGAAATCCTGCTTACCCTCGATGCACAGAGCGATGTCGCTAGCATATCCACACGACTCATCAATACAGGCAGTACGCCTTTCACAGTGGATTGGCTTGCGGCGGCCACGCTTCCAATACCTGGGCAATATCGGCAATGCCTGACACAACACGGACGCTGGGGCCTGGAAAATCAGACACATCGTCGAGAAATTGCACCGGGGCGCATTGATATCAGTAATCTGCGTGGAAGAACCAGCCATGAACATGCACCCAGTTTGGTTTTGGGCAGCGAAGGTTTCTGTGAAGATGACGGAGACGTGCTGTTCGCTCATCTAGCCTGGAGCGGCAATTTCAGCTTGCGCGTTGAGCAGCAAAGCACCGGAGAGACGTCTTTGCAATGTGGTGTTTTGTACTTACCCGGCGAGTGCATTCTCAAGCCTGGAAGTGATGTATGCACCCCTGCAGTTCTTTTTTCTCGCGGTCGTGGAATGAATGAGTGTACGCAGCGATTCCATCATTACTTGCGATCCCATGTACTACCCGCCTGGACACGACAACCTCGGCCTATTCATGCCAATAGCTGGGAGGCACTCTACTTCAATCACAATGAAGAAGACTTGTATTCTCTCATTGATGCCGCAGCGGGTGTAGGTGCAGAACGATTTGTCCTTGATGACGGTTGGTTCCTAAACCGCAGAAATGACAATGCTGGTCTAGGCGACTGGTTTGTCGACAAAACCGTCTATCCCAACGGCTTACAACCCGTTGTAGATCGTGTTAGGCAGCATGGCATGCAGTTTGGCCTATGGTTCGAACCTGAGATGGTGAATCCGGACAGCGACTTGTTTCGGGCGCATCCTGAATGGGCGCTGCAAGTCAATCATCTCGAAACTCCGCTAGCGCGAAACCAGTTGGTACTGGATATTGCCAGAGATGATGTTTCTGACTACCTTTTTGATTGCATTACGTCGCTGGTACACGAGTACGCCATTGACTATATCAAGTGGGATCAAAACCGAGATTTAGTGCTGGCAGGTGATGGCGAAAAAGCCCGTGCGGCATTACAGCCTCCTGCGCTCTACCGCCTACTTGCAAGAATTCTGAGTGTCTGCCCCGGGTTGGAAATCGAAACCTGTGCATCGGGTGGTGCACGAGTCGATTTGGCAGTTTTGGAACATACAGGCCGTGTTTGGACCTCTGACAACATTGACCCCATTGACCGAACTAGCATTCAACGGGGTTTCTTACGGTTTTTACCTGCCGAAATCATGGGTGCCCATGTTGGCCATAAAACAGCACACCTCACCGGTCGAGTCACCAGCTTGCATACTCGAGCTATCGTGGCACTACAGGGACAATTCGGATTTGAATTGGACGCGCGTCTACTCGACTCGCAGGACATCATTACGCTACAACACTACACACAGCTATATAAATCAAATAGAAACTGGCTGGCCAACGCCTGTTACTGGCAGATATCCACACATTCAGATTCTCTAACAGCAAGTGGGAATGTTGATGAGTCTCAAGATAAAGCATTGTTCAGCGTAGTGGCTACCAACAACATGCGCCCAAGCCAGCCGGGACATTTACCGTTGCGGGGGCTTGACCCCGACGGACGCTACACAGTGAAACTCGAGAGTATCAATATCGCCGACTTGGCACCTTTTAACAAAATCATTCCAAGTTGGTGTGAGCAAGATGTAAGTACGACCGGCGAGCTTCTAATGAAAATGGGCATCCCCTTACCTGTCATGCCTCCGCAGTCTGCATTGCTAATTGGTTGCTACCGAGAGCACGGCCAATGAGCGACTTAATTGAACACACTGTCGGGCGTTTACAAGAACGTTTTTTTCAAAAATTTGGACGTGATGGTGAAGATGTTTTCGTCTTCTTTGCCCCGGGAAGAATCAATCTTATTGGCGAATACACAGATTTCACTGGTGGTCTGGTTTTCCCTTGCGGAATAACACAAGGCACAACACTGGTAATTCGTCGAACCCGAAATGAGCAGTACCGTTTCGCCAGTACAAATTTCGACTTGATGGCTCAACTAGAACAACGCGAGATTAATCAAACCTACGGCGATAACTGGATTAACTATCCATTAGGTGTACTGGATCAATTCAGCAAACAGGGTATTGAGCTTGACGGATTTGACTGCCTTTATTCAGGCAATGTGCCAAACGGTGCAGGTCTCAGTTCCTCCGCCTCTATTGAAGTCGTGACCGCCTTTGCATTGAACACAATAATGCAAACAAATTTTTCACTGCTCGAACAAGTCAAAATCTCACAAGCAGCAGAAAACGATTTCGTAGGAATGAAATGTGGTGTTATGGATCAATTTGCGGTGGCTTTTGCTCAGTCGGACCACGCGATGATGTTGGATTGCCACAGCCTTGAACACCGTCAAGTGCCTTTAAATATCAAGGGACTATCGATAGTCGTTTCAAACACGAATCAACGACGAGAGCTCAATGAGTCTGCCTACAATGACCGTGTATCCGAGTGTCAGCGCGCACTGGACATACTGAAAAATGCCTGTGATATTTCACACCTTGCGGAACTCACACCAGAGCTACTGGATCAATATGTATCTCTTTTCAGCCATGATGCTGTGCCGTTGATGCGAGCACGTCACGTTTGTGAAGAAAACGCGAGAGTTCGGGCGGCCGTGCCAGCGCTAGAGGCGGGAGATATGCATGAATTCGGTCGCCTTATGAATGCTTCACACGACTCTCTTCGAGATTTGTTCGAAGTGTCCAGCGACCCTTTAAACCATCTAGTGCGATTAGCTAGAGCGCAAAAAACTGTGTTGGGAAGCCGCCTGACAGGCGCTGGATTTGGTGGATGTACCGTTAGCCTTGTACCCGTAGAAGACGTTGAAAAATTTCAACATCTTGTTGGTGCACGATACACAGCTGCCACTGGACTAACTGCAGATTTCTACTTGATGCAACCTGGAAACGGTGTACGCCAGATCAATACGAAGGCTGCCATATGATCAGCAACTGGCAACGTCGCTGGCAACCACTATTGCAACAATGGGTACTCATTTCTGCACGTTCAGCAGCTCGTCCTTGGTCTGGAGCTATCAGCAATGGCAAAAACAACCCACTGCCCAACCACGATCCGGATTGTTATCTATGCCCACGTGTTGTTAGAGCAAATGGTCTGAGCAACCCGGACTATGTTGGAGCGTACGCTTTTGATAACGATTTCCCGTCCATTTCCTTTGATGCTCCCGACTCTCCAGTCGATGACACAACAACTTGGCAAACAAGCACAGCCCCTGCTCATGGAAAATGCCGAGTCTTGTGTTGGTCAGGGCATCACGACACAACACTTGCCAGCCTCTCCGTAGCGGACATGCGCAATGTTGTTCGTCTATGGCAGTCAGAATACACACACCTTTCCTCAACGCAGGGCATAGCAAACGTACTGATTTTTGAAAACAAGGGTGTGGAGATTGGTGTATCGAACTTGCACCCTCACGGTCAGATATATGCCACATCTTTTTTGACCGATACAGCAACAAGAATGCAAAGTGCGCAGGCGAATTACGCCTCTACTCATGCAAACGAATCACTACTTGTCAGCCTGTTGAACGATCCTCATACACAGCAACACTTAGTGGTGGAACGAAACACGTATTTTTCCGTGATCGTGCCGTTCGCTGCTCGTTTCGCTTTTGAAACCTGGATAGTTCCGCACCGACATGTTTCTTCTTTAAGCGACATGAGCAACACTGAGCTTGACGAGCTGGCAATGGTTTATCAAAGGCAGGTTCGTCGTTATGACTTGCTTTTTCAGCGCTCTGCACCCAACATCACTTTGCTTCACAACGCCCCATGCGCTCCTGATGAAGCCGAATTGAATCAGCACTGGTGTTTTCATATTGCATTTCACCCACCATTGCGAGATCCAGAAAAACTCAAATATCTGGCAGGCTTTGAATCAGGCTCGAACAACATCGTCAATCCTGTGCAACCGGAAATAGCGGCAGAGCAACTACGCTCTATCAATGTATCGGAGTGGACATCATGAAAACCGGCGTCTGCTATTACCCGGAACACTGGCCAGAAGAGCGATGGGCCATTGATGCAAAACATATGCGTCAACTAGGCTTGCAAGTAATCCGCATTGGTGAATTCGCTTGGAGTCGACTCGAAGATAAAGACGGCAATCTAAGCTTTGATTGGTTAGAACGCTCTATAGAGACTTTACACGCCGAAGGACTTTCCGTTGTCCTCGGCACTCCTACGGCCACACCACCGCGCTGGATGCTGGATAGATACCCGGACATGCTAGCTGTGGACGCCAGTGGCAGAACCAGAGGGTTTGGTTCGCGAAGGCACTACTGTTTTTCGTTCGAGCCCTATCTTAGGGAGTGCCAGCGCATTGTGACGTTACTGGCTCAACGTTTTGGCAATCACCCTGCCGTCATCGCCTGGCAAACAGATAACGAATATGGTTGCCACGAAACAAGTATTAGCTATTCGCCGCATGCCTTGGCAGCATTTCAGGCATGGTGCAAAGAACGCTATGGTTCAATCGAAACATTAAACGAGGCATGGGGAAACGTATTCTGGAGTATGGAGTACGACACGTTCAAGCAAATCGGCCTGCCTACCGGCACAGTGACGGAGAGTAACCCATCACATCAGCTCGCATTCTGGCGTTTTTCAAGTGATCAGATTCGACGCTTCAATAAGGCACAAGTTGACATCTTGAAACAGTATTCGTTAGGTACCGATGTATTGCACAACTTCATGGGAAACTTCGTCGAATTCGATCATCACGACGTGAGTCAAGACCTCGATATCGCAACCTGGGACAACTACCCTTTAGGGTTTCTCACAAGAGACAACACAAATCAACTAGATCAGGAGCGTTTCTCACGCACCGGGCACCCAGATGGCTCGGCGTTCCATCACGATCTCTATCGGGGTTGCTGCAATGGACGGTGGTGGGTCATGGAGCAGCAGCCTGGCCCAGTTAACTGGGCTCCCTATAATCCTTCCCCAGTCGATGGCATGGTTCGTTTGTGGGGCTGGGAGGCGTTCGCCCATGGTGCTGAAGTCATGAGCTATTTTCGCTGGCGACAAGCTCCCTTTGCGCAAGAACAAACCCATGCAGGCTTGTTACTTTCAGACGCAAGTGAAGATGTAGCCGCCGTTGAAATTGCGCTGCTTAATAAGGAATTGGAAACACTTCGACAAGTTGCTACATTGAATAACCAGCAGGCAGCAACTCCAAATACATCATCAAATGATGAGCTGTCCCAGAAGATCGATTCGGATATTGCCATCGTTTTCAGTTACGCAGGCATAGCTGTACAAGATATTCAGTCTCCAGGCGGATCACAGTTCAGTGCCCTCACCTTCTGTCAGCAAATATACAGTGCTTGTCGACAGTGGGGAGCCAGCATTGACATCGTCGCTCCAGGTGCCAAACTCGACGACTACAAAATGATCATCTTGTGCAACTGCACCGAAGACGATCCAGTGCTTGTGGGCAAACTTAAGAAACTGCACGAATCCCAGCGCTGCGTCATTGTCATGTTTCCAGGCACTGGCAGCAGAAATGCAGACTATCGCATTCCAACAAATTTGCCGCCAGGTCACTTTCAGCAACTGCTCAATTTACGTGTAACAAGAAGCGAATCGCTTCCACCCCATGAGAAACTAATGGCAGTGAGCTCGGATGGACAATCCGTAAGCTGCCGGCAGTGGCGAGAGCATATTGAAAGTGATATTCCACCTGCCTATCAATTTGGCGACAAATGGGGGTTTCATTATTCCGATGGTCCAATCCACTATATTAATGCGGTTCCGGAACAGTCTGATTTAAACGAATTAATAGGAAAACTGCTGCGAAAGGCAAAAATCGAAATAAAGGATCTTGGACCCTACCTACGTACCCAGCGCCTTGGGCCGTGGAGACTTGCATTCAATTTCGGCATTGAGGCGGTCGACCTATCACACAGCTTAGGGTCAACTTTCGGACTCCATAGCGACACAACCCTAATAGTTGGCTCACAGATACTGGCGCAAGGTGAAATCGCCCTCTGGGCAGTGGAATAATCTGAGACAATGTTAAGGTGGAATCACAGTTGTGCCTTACAGGTGAAAGTAATGCCCTTAGGCATTTCACCTCGATCCGATCAGGATCACGGGTACCGGCAGACGCCCGTTGAAAAATTAAATGCCAAATCAAAGCAAGCCATTTACTGGAGAGTAAAAAACCTATGTTCAACACACTAAAACGATCCGCTGCGGCACTGGCAATTGCCGGTCTGATCAGCGCACCGGCTTTCGCCGGTGATTTGGTCATCAACTTTGATGACCCAAACCCAGCCCCTAAGGAGGGCTTCGAAACTGCTGTTGAAAAATTCAAAGCAGCAAATCCTGATATTAATGTCATCGTGAACATCACTGATCGCGAAGCTCACAAGACAGCAATTCGTAACTTCTTAAGCGCAGATGCTCCTGACGTCACTTCCTGGTACCCGGGAAATCGTATGGCACCTTTCGTCAACGCGGGTCAATTCACTGATGTATCCGACCTGTGGGAATCAGAAGGTTTCCATGATTCACTAGCATCCACCAAGTCAGCAATGACAATTGATGGCAAGCAGTGGGGTGTTCCTTACACATACTACCAATGGGGCATCTACTATCGTAGCGACATCTTCGAAGCTCAAGGTATCGCAGTACCTACAAATTGGGAAGGCTTACTAGCAGCTTCTGCAAAATTAAAAGCAGCGGGCATCGCACCATTCACTATCGGCACCAAGTATTTGTGGACTGCGGCTGGCGTATTCGATTACCTGAACCTGCGTACTAATGGCTATGACGTCCATAACGATCTGACAGCTGGCAAAATCAAATACAGCGATCCACGCATCGTTGATGTTTTCGAAAAGTGGAGAGAACTCGTTGAGCCTGGTTACTTTATCGAAAACCACGCCACTATGAGCTGGCAGGATGCACTAGCACCTTTCATCAAAGGCGAAGCTGCTATGTACGTTATGGGTAACTTCAGTGTTGCGGCTATGCGTGACGGTGGCCTGACTGACGATCAGATCGATTACTTTCCATTCCCCGAAATCACACCAGGTGTACCACGTGCAGAAGAAGCACCCACTGATGCTTTCTTCATCCCTTCAAAAGCCAAGAACCCTGAAGATGCTCGTAAATTCCTCGCGTTCATTGCACAGCCTGATATCCAGACTGAATGGAATGAGACTATCGGTCAATTGCCTATCAACAAGAACTCAGCTGTTGGCGAAGACAAGTTCCTACAGAAAGGTTTTGAAACTGTAAGTACAGCGAACGGCCTAGCTCAGTTCTTCGACCGTGATGCTCCTGCTGAAATGGCGAAAGCTGGCATGGAAGGTTTTCAAGAGTTCATGATCAAGCCTGAGCGTCTAGATGCAATCCTTAAGCGTCTCGATAAAATTCAAGCACGTGTTTACAAGTAAGCAGTAAATTCGAAGTATCAGCGGTAACGATTTCCCGCTGATACTTCGGAATTTATAATCACCGCCTTTGTAATCGCCACTAAGGAGAACAGATCATGTCTAGTACCGGTAGTGCGCAGGTAGCAGATAATCACTCCAATGCTACGCCGGGTGGCATTCCGCCGGGCGTCCAACGCAGTTGGCTATTTCGAAATCGCATCAAACTCGCGCCCTGGGCGTTTCTCCTGCCCGGCCTGCTCTTTTTCTCGGTTTACGTCATCGCCCCCATCTTCCAGTCTATCTGGATCTCTTTTCACGAATGGGACGGGCTTAGCCCAAAACAATGGGTTGGCATGGCCAACTACGTTGAGCTAATTGACGATGACAGATTCTATACATCACTTATTAATAACGTCTGGTGGCTTATTCTTTATATGCTGGCAGTACCTGCTGGTCTTGGTATCGCACTATTCCTGAATCAAACTGTCACCGGCATTAGACTTTATAAGTCACTGTTCTTCTTTCCCTTTGTTATTAGCCAAGTCGTTGTAGGCCTCATCTTTACCTGGTTCTACAACCCAGACTTTGGCATTGTTGGCATCGTGTGGGAGTTCTTCGGCGCAAAACCTCCGGCCATACTCGCCGATGAGGATCTTGTGACCTTTGGCATTATCGCAGCTGGCCTCTGGCCACAAATTGCCTACTGCATGATTTTGTACCTTACAGGGCTTAACAATGTCTCCCCCGATCAAGTGGAAGCTGGCCGCCTGGACAACGCCAAAGGCTGGAAAATGCTCTGGTATGTCATCCTGCCACAATTGAAGCCAGCGACGTTCATCGCCGTTGTAGTAACTGTTATTGGAGCCCTCAGATCATTCGATCTAATTGCCATCATGACGCAAGGCGGTCCATACGGTTCGTCTAATGTACTGGCTTACTATATGTTCGAAACAGCATTATCCGAATACGGATTCCGCATGGGATACGGGTCTGCTATTGCAACCGTTCTCTTCTTCATCATGCTCGTGTACATAAGCTTCTTCTTATGGCGCATGTATCAAGACGAAAAGGGGTAAGTAGACATGTTTCCAAAACCTATTGAAAAATCTAGCGCCAGTGTTCGCACCAGCTATCAGATCATTTTACCTATCGCCTTGTTTGTCTGGCTACTGCCGCTATTGGCAATTTTCCTGACGTCAATCCGTCCGGCACTAGACATTAACGCCGGTAATATCTTTGGAGTCCCCTCAGATTTTCTGCTGGTAGAAAATTACACCGCGGTCTTTACACAATCCAAGGCGGGTCTGTATTTGTGGAACTCGATAAGAGTCACCATTCCAACCGTCATCCTGGCAGTAGGCCTTTCATGTCTAACCGGTTATGCACTTTCCGTATACCGATTCAAATGGGCTATTCCACTATTTTTTATTTTTGTGGCGGGCAATTTTGTACCATTTCAAATACTCATGGTTCCAGTTCGTGATTTGACAGTCAATGCGGGGCTCTATAACACGGTCAAAGGTCTGGTTCTTTTCCACTCTGCGTTTCAGCTTGGATTCTGCACCCTGTTTATGCGTAACTTTATAAAGGCCCTACCATTTGAGCTTATCGAATCTGCGCGTATTGATGGCGTCGGTGAATTCAAAATATTCTGGTATCTGGTACTTCCCTTAGTTAAACCTGCGATAGCAGCATTATCAGTATTGATATTCACGTTTATCTGGAATGACTACTTCTGGGCAACGGTTTTGATACAAGGCGATCATGCACTCCCTATAACAGCAGGTGTCAGGGCCCTAAATGGACAGTTTGTCAGTCAATGGCAACTTGTATCTGCGGCATCCCTACTTGCCGCAGTTCCTCCAGTAGTCATGTTTTTTGCGATGCAAAAGCATTTCATTGCAGGCCTTACGCTTGGAGCAACTAAAGGATAGATTTACCACATTTAGTTTTACAACCAGAAAGGGTCCTGTCATGGATCCTTTTTCGTAAATGACATATGAAAAATTTCTTCAATAAAAAGCGCGTTGAACTTATAGCCTCCGAAATTTCAGACGCTGTGGATACGTTCAATGCAGACCTATTTATAAAACAGGCATGCAAGGGATTAAACGCAATGGAGCTTAAAGCACGCTCCAAGCATATTGCCCATGCGTTGATGATGCAATTCCCGGTTGATACAAAAGAAACCTACTCTCACTCAATTAAGCAGTTGCTTTTGGCAATGGGAGCTCCAGAAGACGACGCCGGCCTCGACGGCATGGAAGGGTTCCACCACCTGCCCTACCTGGATTTTGTAGAACTTTACGGGCTGTCATATCCAACACAATCGCTTAAAGCGCTTGAGCGTATGACGCAATTTTTTAGTGCGGAATTTGCCATTCGCCCGTTTTTAATAGACGACTCAACTAAAACACTTCAACAAATGAAGCGTTGGTCAGAGCATCGAGACTGGCGAGTTCGACGTTTAGCGTCAGAAGGTACTCGGCCAAGATTACCCTGGGGCAAACAAATCCCGCACTACATTAAAGACCCTTCAGACATCCTGCCGATACTCAACACGCTCTATGACGATACTAATCTGGTGGTGCGTCGATCAGTGGCAAACAATCTTAATGATATCTCCAAAGACCACCCAGAGCTTGCCGCCACGTTGGCAGCTACTTGGTTGTCAAATGACTCTGAAGATGGTCACTGGAGTGCAAAACACGGCCTGAGAACTTTGATCAAACAAGGTAATCCAACGGCCCTTCACGCACTGGGATACTCAGGAGGTAAAAACATTACAGCCACAGTGTTCAAGCTGACACCGACGTCGTTAAGCATTGGTGAGAAGCTCACCATCGATTTCAATCTCTACAGTGCGGAAAAATTCTCGTCTAAACTCGTTATAGACTATGTGCTTGAACGAGTTCTAGCTAACGATAAATTGGCAAAAAAGGTATTCAAAATCGCCAACACAACAATGGAAGCCGGTCAGTGCTTAAGCTTTACCAAGCACCATAACTTCACACAGCGGTCAACACGAACCTACTACCCAGGTACACACACCATTCATTTGCAGGTAAACGGTTTAATCATCGCTCATTGCACTTTTGAACTTACTAACTAACGGATTACGGATTACGGATTACGGATTACGGATTACGGATTACGGATATAATTACTAGCAATGATGCCACTGAGCCAAAGTGGCAACCTCACCGCACATCAAACGATCTATAATTATGACTACAGTTGCAAATTCAGACATGACAGTGGGAGTTTTCGGGTTAGGCTCCATGGGATTTGGCATGGCCAAGTCGGCACTTCAGGCAGGATTCACCGTATATGGGTTCGATCCAAACCAGGATGCAGTGGGTCGATTTACCGTGCTGGGCGGAAACGCTGCAAGCCCTGATAGTGCTGCCCAGTCGCTGGATGTCGTCGTCGTTGTCGTTGTTAACGCCGCACAAACCCAATCGGTACTGTTTGGTGATGCCGGTATCGTGCGGCAAATGAAACCCGGCTCAACTGTTATCTCCTGCGCCACAGTGCCACCAACGTTCGCAAAAGACATGGAAACTCAATGCCGCGCGCATGAAATAAATTATCTTGACGCCCCTATCTCAGGAGGGTCAGTCAAAGCAGCTGCGGGCAAACTGACAATAATGGCGAGTGGTACACCTGACGCATTTACCCATGTTCGCCCAGTTCTGGATGCTCTCGCGGAAAAAGTATTCGAATTGGGTGCTGAAGCCGGTCCTGGTTCCGCCATGAAAGTAGTCAATCAACTACTCGCAGGAGTGCACATTGCCGCTGCTGCTGAAGCCATTACCTTCGGTATTAGCCAGGGGATAGACGCAAGTCAATGTGTTGACGTGATATCGCAGTGTGCAGGTACTTCCTGGATGTTCGAAAACCGTGGCCCACACATCGCACAAGGTGATTACACACCACATTCGTCAGTAGAGATTTTCGTAAAAGATCTGGGAATAGTTAGCGACATATCCCGTCAAAGTCGGTTTGCGGCCCCAATTGCAGCGACAGCATTGCAACAGTTTATCGCAGCTTCCGGAATGGGGTTTGGTTACGAGGATGATTCGGCAGTGGCCAAGGTTTATGCACAACAGGCAGGTATCGAACTACCAAAAGGTACAGGCGAATGAAAATAGGAGTCATTGGTGATGATTTCACAGGTTCTTCTGACATCGCATTGATGTTGGCCCAAGGTGGAATGAACACGGTGCAGTACGTTCGCACACCATCTAGCCCTGCCGCTGAAAACGTCGATGCCGGCATCATATCTCTGAAGTCGCGTTCCTGCCCTGTGCAAGAAGCCATCGATGACTCACTGTCGGCACTACATTGGTTGTTGGAACAAGATTGTGAACAGATTATTTTTAAGTACTGTTCAACATTCGACTCGACACCACAGGGCAATATCGGCCCCGTTATTGATGCTTTAGCCAATGCAATGAACACGACTGATCCGGTTATAGTCTGCCCAGCATTTCCAGCCACCGGGCGTACGATCTACCAAGGACATCTGTTTGTTTTTGATCAATTACTCTCAGAAAGTGGTATGCAGAATCACCCCCTAACGCCTATGACCGATTCAGACCTACGCCGTTGGCTCAGCCATCAGACAACAAAGATGGTAGGCCATCTTCCTTTAAACGTCCTGCGCGCTGGTGATGCACGCAAGCATCTTCAAGCTGAATCAGCGCAAGGTCGCCAATATGTCGTTTGTGATATCGCCGCCGACAGTGACCTGAAGGAACTGGCGGTTGCTACCAAAGGTTTCAAATTGCTCACAGGGGGGTCTGGAATTGCACTGGGCTTGCCTGAGCTTTACGGCAAACATACCACCTCTAACTCTACGTGGGTTGGAGAGGTTGGAAAGAGCCTGGCGCTATCAGGTTCATGCTCGGGTACAACGTTGTCACAAGTTGCGCTGCACTGTGAAAATGGGGGCTCTCATCTCTCCGTCGATATCCAACAACTAATCGAAGGGAAAATTAGTGCTCAGCAAGTCATTGACTGGGCGACTGAGCAAATTACTATGCCATTGGTATCTACGTCTGACACACCTGAAAATGTCAAAGCACTGCAGGGTAAATACGGCTCTGAACGCACTGCAACTATCATTGAGACGTTTTTTGGTGATATTGCAACACTGGCAACGGCGCAAGGATTCTCAAGTCTTATCTGTGCTGGAGGTGAGACCTCCGGCGCGATTGTTCAAGCTCTCAATATAGAGGCTCTGGAAATAGGCCCGATGATTGACCCAGGCGTACCTGCGTTGAGAGTGAGCGGTCAGCCAATCACCATCGCTCTTAAGTCTGGTAACTTTGGAGCGCCAGATTTTTTCGCTAAAGCTTGCAAAATCCTTGGATAGGCTGATCTACTGCGTACGCAGTACAAACGCAATAGCGCTTCCTAGTGGCTCACGCGTGTAGATCGGCGGTGGCGCCAAAATGGAGTTAAGAACGTTCTTTGGTAAGCACCAGCACAGCAGCCAGTATAAGAATTGCTCCAGCCCAAGCAATTAAAGATAAACGTTCTCCAAGCAGAATGTAACCAGCAGCAGCGGCAAACAATGTCTCTGTTGATAAGAGAACAGATGCTCTGGGCGCTGGTATATGTTTGAGAGCCAGCGCCATAAGCGCAAATGTAAACGCCGTCGATAGTAACCCGACGTAAATAATCGACACTGCAGACTGCTTAATGGCCTGTACTTCTATCGTTTCGAAAACGTGTGCAGAGAATATTCCAAGCAAACCTACAACAGCAAATTGTAGGCATGTGTAAGTGAGTGGTCGTGCCCACTTGGAAGATTCACCCGTGGTAATTAATAGTAGTGCCCAGAAAATTGATGATAGAGCGACCAACAAATCGCCCTTGGAAAAGTCAGTCAATGTACCACCACTGAGACCCCATACTCCAACAAAAGCCAGGAGTACCGCTACCCATGTGATTGGTGTAGGGCGTTGGCGTTTTATTAACCAATAAAAAAACGGTGTTAGCACAACATAAATAGCGGTTAAAAAACCGGTATTTGTCACGGTCGCGCTAATCAATCCATATTGTTGAATTGAGCCTGCTACAAAAAATATAAAACCACCCAAAAAAGCAATTGGAATTAAGCCTTTCAACGATTGGGTAGATTTTTTCTGCTCGATATAGGCAAGTGGCAGCAACGCTAAAGCTGCCAGTGATCCTCGCAATCCGATAAACAGCAGCGGTCCAATATGACTCATTGCCGTTTTTTGAAAATAGAATGCTACACCCCAGATCAAAGCCGCCAATAAAACGAGTAAATCTGCGCGTCTTCTCTCTGTAAT
>JBLHWG010000019.1:0-28001 GCA_047629055.1 Halioglobus sp. | reverse complement strand
TGGGAATGATTACCGCGGATGATCTTATCGTTATGATCTCCTACAGCGGCGAAACTGAAGAAGTCGTTAAGATCATGCCGTCACTAAAGTATTTTGGTAACAAGATCATTGGAATGGTTGGATCTGACAACACGACCTTGGGCAACCAGGCTGATGTCACTTTGCGAGTGGATATAGAACGTGAGGTATGTCCTAATAATCTAGCACCAACGACATCCGCCTTGGCAATTATGGCCCTGGGTGATGCATTAGCCGTGTGTCTGATTCGGGCAAGAGATTTTAAACCGTCAGATTTTGCCCAGTTTCATCCAGGTGGAATGCTTGGAAGACGTCTACTGTCAAGAGTGGGTGATTCCATGGTTGTCGATAACTTGCCGTTCATTGGGCCTGAGGAATCGGTTCGTGAGGCTATTTTTTGTATGACATCAGGACGTTTGGGGCTTGCAATCATTGTAGAAAATGAGCGCTTACTCGGAATTCTGACTGACGGAGATCTACGCCGTGCCCTGATTATGGATCCCACCATGCTTGATAAACGCGTTAGGGATTTCATGACGCCGGTTCCTGTCACGATTTCGGCTGATGCGATGGTTACCGATGCAGAAATTTTGATGCGGAAATATAAAATTCGCGCATTAATCGTAACTGGAGCAAGAGAGGGCGAAGAGGATCAAGTCTGCGGTTTGTTAGAGATATTCGCGAATCATCAGAAGTAAGTTTTCTCGAACCCATTCACACACACTACTGGTTGATGTACATGCTTAAGCAATTGCCCACTCGATTCTCACTGATTGCAGTTTTACTCGGTTTGACTGCGTGTGCGACTGTACCACCGGGAGCAGTGCAGACATCAGCTCAACCAACGTCGAGCAGTAGTGCTGACAAAGTATCTCTGGGATCGCTGATAGCCGTTCCGCCCGGTGTTGGTGTAGATGGAAATCATGCGCGTGTCGTAGACGAGTACTTTTCTGCCAGTGGACGACGTTGTGTACGCGTTGAGCTGAAGCAGGCGGGCAGTTCCACTCGCGTAATCTGTCAGCGTGAGAGTGGAAAATGGAGTTTTACGCGTTCACTGTTCAACGACAAAATACCGCTTGTTAACGATGAACAGCTGATAACAACACCATTTAATGGTATTGAATCAAACTCTGCGGAGTTTCCCGAAGTTGATCAAACTAGCGTCACGGATAAGTTCGGTACCACGTTTGAAACACACTACGCTCCACTACTTACCTTTGGTATTGGAAGTTTATGGAATTTTGCAGGTACGTCAACAGCAGGTCCTACCAAATGGACACAGCTTACCGTGGCCAGTGCCGCCAGCGTGCTCGAGCTAGTTGGCTCTCTCAATAGTAATGAATCCATAGCTGGCAGTCGGTAAAATGAGTATGCCCGCAGCAGGGGTTGCAGTTGATACGATCACAACTGCTCGTGTTCTCGCAGCATTTGCCACGCAAGTACGAGTAGTAAACGCACTTATTCTGCGGGAAACCAAGACACGCTACGGAAACTACAAGATTGGATTCTTGTGGGCACTTATCGAACCGCTTGTGGGTGTTAGTGTGTTTGTGGCCATCTTTTCCAACCTACGTAGCGATAGTCCGAGTGGTATGCCTCTTGTGGCATTCATGCTGGTGGGCTTCATTTGCTATGGTTTATTCCGTGATCCGTGGAGTTGTATGCAAGGGGCTATTAGCAATAGCCGAAATCTTCTAACGTTTCCGCAAGTATCAACGTTCGATGTGATTCTAGCGCGCGGCATACTCGAGATTCTTGTCACGTTTTTTGTGTTGGGATTCCTACTGTATATGGCTCACTTGTCAGGGTTTGAAGTCAGATGCGAACGCCCTTTGGGTGTTCTTATAGTTTGTTGCCTTTTATGTATATTTGGTTTGGGTATGGGGTTTCTGTTCGCCAGTCTTGAGCCGTTAATTCCGTCTATTAAACAGTTTGGATCTACAGTATTGGGGCGCCCCTTGTACTTCAGTTCTGGTCTTTTCTTTAGTGCCGAAACAATTCCGGAATCAGTGCGTGAGTACTTACTCTATAACCCGGTATTGCACATGATTGAGCTAGTACGTGGAGAGTTTTTCTATGAATTTGAAACGGCTCATGGCAGCTGGTCCTACGCAAGCGCATGGGCGTTTACGACTCTGGCTGTAGGGTTACTGATGCATCAGGCAGTGCATAAGCGCGCGATTATCACAAAATGATTAGTTTACGGAACGTTAGTAAAAAATACCGAACTCAAGCTGGCTATAAGGTGGTGCTTGACAATGTTAGTGTGGAATTTCCAGTTGGCAAGAGTGTTGGAATACTAGGGCTTAATGGCGCTGGGAAATCTACCTTGATTCGCATCATTGGCGATGCAGAACCAGCTGACTCCGGAACTGTGCACTGCGATCAGCGGGTGTCCTGGCCTCTTGGGTATGCCGGTGGTTTTCAAGGCAACTTAACGGCTAGGGAAAATGCTCGCTTTGTCGCCAGAATCTATGGCGAAAGCACTCGTTATGTTGAAGAGTTCACCCGTGAATTCTCTGAACTAGGCGAATACTTTGACGAACCATTGAAAAGTTATTCTGCGGGTATGCAAGGACGATTTGCTTTCTCGGTGAGTCTTGCGTGTAACTTCGAATACTATCTCGTGGATGAGGCTTTGGAAACGGGGGACGCACGGTATCGAGAGAAATTTCGTATGGCGTTTGAAGAGCGACGTGCAAACGCATCGGTCATATTGGTTTCGCACAACGAGCAAACCATTAGACGTAACTGTGATATGGCCGCAATCCTGCATGAAGGCAGTCTGGTGTTGTACGAGGATCTGAAGGATGCACTCCTTGAATACAACATACTGCAGAATCAACCGCGCTAGCGCCAAACGGCGTAAACGAATGCAAGAGGCAAGATGAAGGCTATTCTTAAAACACTGGGTACGATCGTAGGTGTACCTACGCTCTTTGCCATCATCTACTATGGATTTATGGCATCAGACATGTACGTCTCTGAAGCCAAGGTAGCCGTGCGTTCGGCTAAAAGTGGGTTAAGCACTAACGGATTAACCGCGCTGCTATCCTCACCGGTTCTGTCCTCCGGTGGCCAAGACTCCATGGTGGTCATGGACTATGTGTCCTCACTGGATAT
This sequence comes from Halioglobus sp., assembly GCA_047629055.1. Lineage (GTDB taxonomy): Bacteria > Pseudomonadota > Gammaproteobacteria > Granulosicoccales > Granulosicoccaceae > Granulosicoccus. The sequence continues at coordinate 24,860 of JBLHWG010000019.1, read as the reverse complement.
TCTGGACAAACTGGAAGAGCGGGCAGATTTCATTCAGCACTATAGAAGCACGGATATCGATTACTTATCTCGCCTGAAAAGTGATGCAACGCGTCAGGAAATATTACGATACTACCTTGAACGAGTAAATGTCGAGCGTGACATGATGAGTGACGTTCTTTCGGTAAAAGTTCGCGCTTTCGACCCTGAGATGGCACAGCAAATCGCCTCGCTAATTATTGAACTCAACGAGGAGCTCGTCAATACCCTGTCCAATCGCATGGAAGAGGACGCAATTCGTTCTGCTCGTTCAGAAGTAGACAGAGCCGCATCGCATTTACGCCAAACGGCGCTGGATATAAATCACTTCCAATCCGTCAATGATTCCATCAGTCCTCAGGATGAGTCATTGGCGCTATTCGGCCGTCTTTCCGTGATGGAGTCAAGGCTGAGTGAAACTCGGGCAACCCTGTCCGAGACTATGGCTTACATGCGTGAGGATTCCGCGGATGTTGTCGTTTTGAAAAATAGAATTAATGCGCTTGAGCGACAATTACGCCTTGAGAAAGGTCGGGTAACCGGCGAGGGCAAAGATGGTCTAGGTCGTCTTGTAGGCAATTACCAACCATTGTTGATGGAACAGGAAATTGCACAACAGGGCTATGCGGCTTCGTTGGCCTCTTTTGAAGCAGCCAGAATAGATGCGCAACGCAAGAAGCAGTATTTGATTACATTTGTAGAACCTAATCTACCTGATGCGGCCAGCGAACCTCGACGATTCATCAAGGTTGTCACGGTCTTGGTTTATTCATTCTTGGCCTACTTGATATTCGGTTTGCTTTGGTCTGCGTTAAAAGATCATATGGGTCACTAGAATTTATCGTTTCACGGACCTAACTCAACGAATAACCTGTTTAGGCATCTAAATTGCTCAAGTCAGAATACTTAATCTGCTTTAATGCTGTGAAGCTTATGCTCTCTATGCGCACCAAATCATTTTTCATATCTGCCCTGCTGACTGCCATGGTGGGTCCCTTGCAAGCACAATCGCTGCAGGGCGGCAGCCTTGCCAACCTTGTCGATGAGACAAGTTCTGCAGAGTTGTTGCAGCAGAGTGGTTTACCCAAAGCCAGTTCCTTGTCGAACAAGTCGAGCTATTACGGCCCACGTCCATTTGGTGCAAATCTATTTGACGGTGGCTTTACTCAAGATGGAGAGAACGGCCTTAATCCAGGATATATCATTCAACCGGGGGATCAGGTAGCGGTACGCGTCTGGGGCGCCATAGAGTTCAACGAAGCCTTGACCGTGGATGCACGCGGAAATATCTTCATACCTAAAGTGGGACCTGTACGGGTAGGCGGTGTACCCAATAAGAATCTTAACTCACGAGTCACCCAATCGGTCAGATCTGTATTTACGGACAACGTACGCGTGTATACCAGTTTGAATGGTGCCCAGCCGGTTGCCGTTTTTGTCACCGGCTTTGTCCCTCAACCGGGCAGATTCAGTGGCATTCCCTCCAATTCGGCATTACATTTTATAGATCAGGCGGGTGGTGTAGATGAACACCGGGGAAGTTATCGCAGGATTAAGATCATGCGCGATGGCAAGCCGCTGGCAGAACTGGATTTATACGACTTTCTGTTACAAGGTATCTTGCCTAAGTTGCAATTTCAGGATGGCGATACCATCGTAGTTGGTGTTCGAAACAGTGTTGTGTCTGTGACAGGGGATGTAGCGAATTCAGCTATTTTTGAATTGAAACAACCTACAGCACAAGGACTCGAACTTACCAATCAGGCATTGATAGAACCTGGTGTTTCCTACGTTGCGGTATCTGGTATTCGACAGGCGAAACCATTCTCTGTTTATCTACCTCTTAAACAGTTTAATACGTTTTCATTGCATGATGGCGATGCCGTCAAGTTCAGTGCCGATCAGCACGACACTATCATTGTTGTTGAAGTAGAAGGTGCGCATCTTGGCCCATCAACCTATGCAATTCCAAGGGACACTCGTTTACAAGAGGTTTTAGATTATATTGCGGTGGACCCGATTCTTGCCGATATAAGTGCGTTATCACTGCGTCGAAAGTCAGTCGCCGAGCGCCAGAAGCAAGCATTGGAAGAGAGCCTAAGACGTCTGGAATCTCGCTATCTGACCGCCTCGTCTAGCACTGATGCTGAGGCACGCATTCGCGCCCAGGAAGCACAATTGATTTCTGAGTTTGTTCAGCGTGCACGTGGGGCAGAGCCCTCGGGCCGGTTAGTTGTGGCCAGCAACGGCAAAGTGGCTGATATTCTTTTGCAACAAGGTGACACCATTTCAATACCGCGTCGCAGTGATTCTGTACTGCTCAGTGGTGAAGTTTTTGTCACGCAGGCGATCTTGTATCGCAAAGCTCTGCGCGCCAGAGATTATGTAGCTTTGGCTGGAGGATTTACTGACCAGGCAGAGAAGCGGCGAATTGTCGTTATCCATTCAAATGGTGAAGTCACATCCAATAAAAATCCTGTTGTGCGACCAGGTGACGAAATTATTGTCATACCGAAGGTTCCTACTAAAAATCTTCAGTTGGCATCTATTTTGGCGGACATTCTCTACAAAGTCGCGATAGCAACGTCAGTTGCAATGAACATCTGATTGAGAAGGACAAGTTAATGTCTCCAGAAGTACATAGAGGTGAAGATGGCTGGTTATTCTTAACCGGTGGTGAACATCAGATTATTGATCTATTTCGGGAAGAGTCTGCCTTCACACAGGATATGGCTAATGCATGGATATTTTTGCTACGCCTGCGAGCAGATCTGCTCAATGCCCGTGGGATCCAGTATATTCATCTTGCAGTGCCGGACAAGCTTACATTGCTGAATCGCCATTATGCAGATACGTTGCAGAATGCTGATGGAAGCCCAATTCGGCAATTGCACCTACGACACGAAGCTGATCTGCCGAATTTTCTAAATGTTGTTCCGTTTCTGACGCAAGGCATCGACAAATACCCGATATTCTGGAAAACAGATAGTCATTGGACTGCCTGGGGTTGTTATATGGCTTATCAACTGCTCTGCTCTCGTTTGCATATACCAACGAATACAGACATCCTGAATTATCCATACACCGAAGCAGAGATGGTACTGGGTTTGGGGCGTTCAGACGTGGCATCTGCTAGTGGAGTGGCTCAGTCTGAAAATATTCGAACCTATCACCTAGACCGACATTCAAAGCGTACATACGCGAATGAGGTCGTTCGATATCGTGAAAATTTAGATCTCGACGGGTTCTCTCAGCGATTGCTTGATGCAAGCAATGGAGGCGATGCAGAAGCCATGTCAAACTTAAGTGCTGCTATGGCTGAAGGCCACGGCAGTCATGTCATATACGAGAATCACTCGGCCACTGCTGCCGATAAGAAAATCGTTTTGTTTGGCGATTCCTTTAGTGATTATCGACAGAACCTACTCACTGCAATGTTGGCAGAAACGGTTAAAGAGGTTCATTTCGTCTGGAGTCATTCAGTGGACCACGAGTATGTCCGTCAGGTTCGTCCAGACATTGTTATTTCGCAGAATAGCGAAGCCAGCATGACAGTGATACCTATAGATTCGGGTGATGTGCGCAGTTGGGCAGACAATCGACTTGCCAGTTTGGAAAATGCTATTTCTGAAGCATCGACCCATGGCCAGGGCTTCAGAACAAAGAACCAGCCTGGAATGCGAACGCGTCGCACAGATATGTTGGAATCAGAAACCTACCATCTGGATCCACCGATTATGGTGCAACCAGACTGTGACATGGCCCATCAGGACATGGTCATGCAGACAAATCCTGTCAGTTTGGTTGAGCTGGATCGATCTCGCCTATTTTTTAGAGGCGATAAGTGTTTCCTCAGAGCGGCTAATGGCCACAAGATTTTAAGTTATGGACTTGCGGATCACGAGGAAGAAGATCTGTTACGGCAGGAATATCAGCCGTTGTCAGGAACATCATTTCTACTTGCGCCAACAGGTGGAGCGCATTGTTACTATCACTGGATGCTTGATATTCTCCCAAAACTGGGGCTGTTAGAGCGCCAGGGTGTCAGCCTGGACTCTATCGATCACTTTCTTGTAAGAAAAATCACAGGTGAATTTCAACGAGAGACTCTTAGAAAACTCGGAATTGATGAGAGCAGAATAGTTGAGACAGTTGACCAGCAATTCTTGCAGTGCGACAGGCTGTTACATGTGGATATGAATACTGGGATAAATTTGAAAATGCACAGATTTGTTCCTTTGTGGCTAAAGCAGACGTTTCTCACTCAAGCTCCTGAATCGGAGCGGTTAAAGCTATATATCAGTCGTCCGGAAGGTATTCGTCGTGGCATCCTGAACGAGGCCGAAATCAAGCCGTTGGTAGAAGCCGCAGGGTTTACGGTCGTTGCTATGGAAGGTATGAGCGTAACCGAGCAGGCGGCATTGCTGAGTCGTGCTGACGCTCTGATGGCACCGCATGGTGGTGCGCTAACCAACATGGTTTTTTGTAAGCCAGGAATACCTGTCATTGAATTGATGAGCCGGCACGTATACCCGTATTACTACGGTTTATCAGGACTGTGCAGTCATCGGTATCACGCCATCATGGAGGATCCAGCTGCCGATTACCCAAGGTTAGTGAACCATAGAATTGCTCAGGCCCATGCAGACCCAGAACTCCAATGGAGAACTCAAAATGAGTCCTTCAGTGTCGACTTGGGTGCGATTGAGCAGATGTTAGAAAAACTAGCAACTCGAATTTAGGCACGATAATACGGCGCGTTTGTGTCCATGGCCGTATTTTTGCAAGAGTCTGCTTATTAGAAACGAGCAAGTGCCCCTTAAAAAGGCCTTGTGACCACACAGTGACCTGATTCATGAGATCAACACGTAAATCTGTACTACGTCCCTTCAAAATCCTGAGGAAAAAAGCGCGTGCGTGGAAAAACGATACACCGCGAGGGCGCCATGTTGCAAAGCTTTGCGCCCGTTATCGCCGGCGCAGCAAACAACTCTTGAGTCGGATGGTTGGAAACACCGTAAAGGCCGAAACGATCAGCGTCCCAGTGGATACTGTGTTTCCCTCTGCAGCTAACGATTCCAATATGGCAAAGCCCGTGGTTGATTCTGTAACCGTTCTGAATGCGATTAAGTTTTTCGCTAATCCAGGCCCTGGATTCGAAAAGCCGAGTGGGATAGATTCGCGTCAATTAAACCAGCGCGTCAAAGCTGTTGCGTTCTATCTGCCGCAGTTCCATCCCTTTAAGGAGAACGACAGTTGGTGGGGCGATGGTTTTTCTGAGTGGCGTAACGTTGCCCGTGGTGCGCCACGCTTTGATGGTCATTACCAACCTCGCATCCCCCGTGATTTAGGCTTCTATGATTTGAACTCGAGCGAGACTATTCGCGCTCAGTCAGAAATGGCGACAAGCTTTGGTATCGAAGCGTTTTGTTTTTACTACTACTGGTTTAATGGTAAGCGCCTGATGGACATGCCATTGGACAAGTTCGCCAATGACGATGAGATTAAGCAAGACTTCTGCATAATGTGGGCGAATGAAAACTGGACTCGCACTTGGGATGGTCATGACAGCGAAGTATTGATTCAACAGGATTATCTGAATTCGGATGAGGATGCGTTTATTGCTGACACTTCCCGGTACATGGCTAACGAGCGATACATGAAGGTTGACGGTCGGCCTCTGTTTATCCTGTACAGGCCAGGATTATTGCCCCATGCCAGAGAAACGCTGCAACGTTGGCGAGAACTGTGGACTGATGCACTAGGCGTGGAGCCATGGATTCTAATGGTTCAGGGGTTCGGGGATTCAGACCCTCGTAAATACGGGCTTGACGGTGCTGTCGAGTTTCCACCGCACAAACTTGCGGTTAATGTACCTGATATGAATCACGAATTAACGTTATTCGATCCTGAGTTTGCAGGCAATGTGCGTAGTTACGACGGTGTTATCAACGAATCTCTTAACGAGGCTCCTTCTGCATTCCCTTTGATTAAGACAGTATCGCCACATTGGGACAACGATGCTCGCCGAGAGGGACGCGGAATGGTTCTACAGGGATCCACGCCAGAGCGCTACGAGTATTGGTTAAATGGCGTTATGGATCATGCACGTCAATATCCGTTTAAGGAAGAGCCTATCGTGTTTGTGAACGCTTGGAACGAATGGGCCGAGAGTGCCTACCTGGAACCTGATGTGCATTATGGTCATGCATATCTCAATGCTACACAGCGGGCGGTTCATGGATTAAGTGATTTGAAGAAAAACGCATCTGAACTAAATGCTAATGCTTCGCAAAGCAAACGTATTTTACTAGTCGGTCATGATGCGCATAAGCACGGCGCTCAAATGTTGCTCCTTTCTCTGGCTACCCTGTTCAACGAACAGTTTGGTATGCAGGTAACGGTACTTGTTAAAAACTGTGGGGTCCTGCTCGACAGTTATCGCAAAGTGGCTGATACGCATGTTTTAAGTGAGATTGGAACCGAAGGATTGAACCATTTATTAGCCAGTCGATCGTTTGAGGTTTCTATCTGTAATACCTGTGTAACGGGTGATCTTGTTCCTGTGCTAAAAGAGGCAGGCTTACGTGTCGTGTCCTTGATTCATGAAATGCCAATGCTGATTGAGGAGTACTCTTTACAGAAAAATGTTGAATTGATTGATGAGAATGCTGATCACGTAATTTTCCCCTCAGATATTGTTCGCAAAGGATTTACACAATTCGCCTGTAGGCAAGTGGGTGAACAACATATCAAACCTCAAGGCACCTACCAGCCTATTGAGTTCAATCAGTCTGCACGAGACAAAATCCGCCTTGAACTCGGTTTGGATTCTGCCGATAAAATGGTTCTCAACGTCGGGTACGCAGATTTACGAAAAGGCTTCGATCTTTTTTTGCAAACCGCTGAACAGTGGATGAAAACCCGAAACGATGTGCACTTTGTCTGGGCTGGTGCAATTTCGAGTGATATGAAACGCTGGGTACAATCGGATTTACAGTATTCAGAATTTGCATCTCGTATCCATCTGATTGGCTTCACATCACAAATGTCGGATTACTACTCTGCCTGCGATGCAATGTTTCTAACATCTAGGGAAGATCCGTATCCAACTGTGGTCTTGGAAGCAATGAACGTGGGAGTCCCCACCATTTTGTTTAAAGGATCTACAGGCTTTGATGCCGTTATGCAAAACCATGGCTTTTCGGTTGAGAGAGGCGATCAACAGGCTATTGAAACTGCTCTGACGAAGGCCTTGGATCACGATACAGATAGACGACGAAAGGCGAGAATCGCCTATGTCGAAAATGAATGTCAGCTGGACGACTATTGTTTTGATTTATTACAGCTACTGCGCCCTGAATTGAAAAAGATTTCTGTGGTGGTGCCTAACTACAACTACGAAAATCATTTGCCTGGCCGTCTAGGCAGTATTTTTGATCAGGATATGCCTGTGTTCGAGACAGTAGTACTCGATGATCTGTCGACTGATAACAGTCTTGAAATAATTAGACAAAGCGCAAAAATCGCAGGGCGTAAGATCAGAATAGTGACCAACGAACAAAACAGTGGCAATGTGTTTAAGCAATGGAAGCTCGGGTTGTTACTCAGCAGAGGCACACATCTCTGGATTGCCGAAGCTGATGACCTTGCCAAACCAGAATTCCTGTCTAGCTCGAGTGACTCGTTCAAAAAAAATACGCGCTTCAGCTTTTGTGATTCTGAGCAAGTTGATGGTAACGATGTGCTATTGGCAAGCAGTTATGATTACTACTACAAGTGTGTTGACGAAGAACTCTTCAACAAGTCATTCGTTATGGATGGCCACAACTTTGTCAGTAGAGCATTGTCAGTACGCAACGTCATCCTCAACGTAAGCTCTGTTCTTTGGGATCGCCAGCATCTCAGTGACACTCTACGTCGCGTAGGTAAGGAGCTCACTGATTATTCTCTGGTAGGTGACTGGAGGCTGTACTTGGAGAGTCTGGATAATCTGGATTGTTCGGTTGCTTATGTCGATAGAGCACTAAACGTTCATCGCAGACATGCCACCAGTGTGACGCACGCGCTAGATCTTCAGCAGCATTTTGATGAGATACTCGCAATGCATAGCTGTGCGTTGGGAATCGTGGATCACGTAGACATTCAACGTAAACAATCCAAATACGAGTCTGAGCTCAGAACACAATTCAAGTTGCCAATGGCGAATGCACGGGCTGCCTGATGCGTTACGAGGTTGCTGAAGAATCTGAGTCATTCAACTACTCTGACTCAGATTCAACGACAGAGATCGTGGAGGCCACTGACAGGGCTTCAGCCAGTAGTCTAGCCGGCCGAGACGGTTGGCTTTTCTCCAAACACGCTGCCGACTTGTTGCACAAGAAAAATGAAAATACGGTGCAGACGATTGAAGCCTGGCGTTGTGAGCTAGCCAGTCGTGAGGCCTATTATGACGCTAAAGGTATTCGATATTTTCACGTCTGTACGCCAGATAAACTCACCATTCATGGCGACTTTCTCAACAGACCTGGGTCGACGTATCTAGCCATAGATCAGTTTAGTCCACTGCAAATGCTATCGGCTGATAAGTCCAGGCTTGCGTGTTTAATCGATCCCAGTGGCTATCTGCGCCGACAAGTTGATAATTACCCGATTTACTGGAAATCTGATACGCGGTGGACGCCCTGGTCTGCCTATATGACGAGTCAACTATTGTGCGCACCGTTGCAAGCTGAAATGAATAATCAGTTGCTCGGATATCCATTTGATGAGTCAAATCAGTTGATGAATCTGGATGATAATTGCTGGCCTAAGGATCCTGAGCTGGTCCGTACATACCGGTTTTGGCTCCGTTCCAAGCGTCGTTTTGCTAACGATTTGGTGAAACTGCGCGAAACTGTCCTGACACATAATTCCCCCTTATTGAGCCACACCAGTTACGGAGAGGGTGCACACGTGGTGTTTGAGAACCACCATGATATGGCTCTGGATCAATGCATTGTCATATTTGGTGACGAACATTCAGCGGATAGTAGAACTCTTTTTACAGGCATGTTGGCGGAAACCTACTCAGAGGTGCATTTTGTCTGGGGGGCTGGAATTGACTACGATTATGTCGAAAGGGTTCAACCCGATATTGTGATCACTCAAGGCGGTGAGTTGCAACTTCTTGGCAAGCCTGTAATCAGCATAAACATGAGGGAACTGGCGGTAGGTTCAATACAGAACCTCCAAAATTTAGTATCTGATGCAGATTGCGGAGATCTAAAAGTAGGCGTTGCCGACGCGACATCATATGTTGAACCTGTAAGCGCTGCGGATACTGGCTGTTCTAAAGTCATCTTGCCATCAGAACGATATGCACTAGACGCACCCGTTATGGTTCAGCCTCATGAGAGTTGTTCCGGCGCTGAAACCAACATGACTAGTAACGAGGTGGTGCTGCATGAGATCACTGATGCACACGTTTTTTTCAATGGTCCAGCCTTCTGGGTACATGATAATAGTGATCAGGAAATTCTTAGGCATAACATTCCCCAAACACAGAAACTGCCCAATCGATGGTGCCGCGGTAAGCGGTTGCAAGGAACATCGTTGTTGTTTGCAACTTCGGCAGGTGCACACTGTTACTACCATTGGATGCTCGAGATTCTGCCCAAGCTAGGCATGCTCGAACGAGAGGGTATTCCTCTGGATTCAATTGATTACTTTCTTGTGCGCGAGATAACGGCTAAATGGCAATTGGAGACGTTGCTTCGATTTGGAATAGACACATCACGCATTGTTGAGACCGTCAAGAAGCCTCGGTGGCAATGCGATAAGTTGCTGCATATAGATTTAAATTGTGGCATCAATCTAAAGATGCACCGATTCATCCCTCAATGGATGAAGCATGTGTATCCGTGCGCTGTTGAGGACAAACCACGAATCAAACTTTATATCAGCCGGCCTACAGGTGTCCGACGGGGAATTGCCAACGAGCATGAGATCTTGCCTTTGCTCGAAGAGGCTGGTTTTACAATCATGGCCATGGAAGGTTTGTCGGTGGCCGCCCAGGCCGCCCTTTTAGCTCGAGCGGACGTCTTGATGTCGCCTCATGGTGGTGCGCTGACCAATATGGTATTTTGCAAACCTGGCACTACGGTCGTCGAAATGTTCAGCCGGCATGTTTTCCCCTATTATTATGGTCTTGCGGCCAATTGTGGGCATCAGTACCACGCCATTTTAGAAAATCCAGAGCAAGACTACGCACGGCTGGTAAATATTAGCACTGCCCAGAGTTTCGCTAATTCCCAGCACGAAACTGCGGGCTTAAGCTTTGATGTCTCGGTTGATGCGGTTAGAGCTTTACTCAGATTAGTGTGATTTATTGCCGGATTTATCGTGCATCAAGTTTTTAGCAAGTTGGACGCTACTACCATCAGGTGGGGTAGCCTGTGGAGACGCACCGGACAATTGCATGACGTTAACTATCGCAACTGATGGTAGCGATTGTCTAGGCATTGCCTATACTCTGTCATAAATAAGGCACAAGACACGGCAACTCAAGATCTGGTGCGAGTTGCATTCCTGTTACTACTGCCATCTAGTATTCGGTTATACGCACAAAACTTGCGTGGAACCAACCATTTAGGTCCAAAAGGAATTTCAACGCTCAATTATGAATAACACTACATCTGGATTGCGCAATCTCTCTAGCAAGAGAGTTCTGGTGACTGGAGGCGCAGGCTTCTTGGGGTCTCACCTTTGCGAACGCTTGCTGGCTGATGGCCATGAGGTCGTTTGCATGGATAACTACTTCACTGGCAACAAGCAGAACATCCTGCATTTAATGGATAATCCTCGATTCGAGCTCATGCGTCACGATGTAACTTTCCCAATTTATATCGAAATTGACGAAATTTACAATCTGGCCTGCCCCGCATCGCCCATCCACTATCAGCATGACCCGGTGCAGACTACTAAGACCAGTGTGCATGGTGCAATTAACATGCTGGGTTTGGCTAAACGCACGGGAGCCAAGATTTTTCAAGCCTCTACCAGTGAAGTTTATGGTGACCCGCATGTGCATCCACAAACTGAAGACTATTGGGGGCACGTAAATCCAATCGGATTTCGCTCTTGCTACGACGAAGGTAAGCGATGCGCAGAAACATTGTTTTTTGATTACCGCAGACAGCACAATCTGCGAATCAAGGTTGGCCGAATATTCAACACATACGGACCACGTATGCACCCGAGTGATGGTCGTGTTGTGTCTAATTTCATTATGCAAGCACTTACTGGCGAGCCGATTACTATCTACGGCGAAGGTCAGCAGACTCGTTCGTTCTGCTACTGCCTCGATCTCATCGAAGCCTTCGTTCGGATCATGGCTACCGACGATTCTTTTACAGGTCCTGTAAATATCGGTAACCCTGATGAATTTACCATTCGCCAGCTGGCTGAGAAAGTTATTGCAATGACTAACTCAAGCTCTGAGCTAATTTTTATGGATCTACCAAGTGACGATCCTACGCAACGACGTCCTGATATCTCAATGGCCAAGCGTGAACTGGACTGGGAGCCTGAGGTGAAATTGGAGCAAGGTCTGGAAAAGACTATTGCTTACTTTTCAGAGCTACTTGATGCTGGTGATAGCAAGGTTTACGCTTACGCTCAAGCGCAGTAAAAAGCATAACCCTAGTCTTTTAGGCTTGATTTCCAAGCGGCTCAGACCCTTCAAGGTTTGGGCCGTTTTTCGTTGCAAAACGCTAAAGCAAGTAAATTCATCGTAACAGCGCGGCCCCTTAGTCGGGTGCAGTAGTCTAGATAATGAATATTTGGATACCTCGGCGTGTTTCTTGCGTAATGCAAGCCAACGCACTAAGGAAATCTCACGATATGAAAGGTATTGTACTGGCAGGTGGTTCAGGAACCCGACTGCACCCAATGACATTGGCGGTGTCCAAGCAAATGCTGCCGGTGTACGATAAGCCAATGATCTACTATCCGCTAAGCACTTTGATGCTGGCGGGCATTCAGGATGTCCTGATTATATCCACTCCACGTGACGTGCCATTGTTCCAGGAACTGCTGGGGGATGGAAGTCAGTGGGGTATGAATATCACGTACACCGTGCAACCTTCCCCTGACGGACTGGCTCAATCTTTTCTACTCGGTGAAAATTTTATTGGTAATGACAATGTTGCGCTGATTCTTGGTGATAATATTTTCTACGGGCATGACTTGGGTGGACTACTGAATTCTGCTGCAGAGAACGAAACTGGAGCCAGTGTGTTTGCCTATCGTGTCAGTGATCCTGAGCGCTATGGGGTGGTGTCTTTCGATAATGAAGGGCGTGCTCTGAATATTGAGGAGAAACCCGAACACCCAGAATCGCATTTTGCGGTTACAGGAATGTATTTTTATGATAATGATGTCATTGATATCGCCCGTGAGATAAAGCCTTCTCCACGCGGTGAATTGGAAATTACTGACGTAAACAAGGTGTACCTGCAAAGGGGAGATTTGCATGTTCAGCGAATGTCTCGAGGATACGCTTGGTTGGATACGGGAACTGGAGATTCTTTGCTTGAGGCTGGCCAATTTGTGGAAACATTGGAACGTCGCCAAGGGCTGAAAATTGCTTGCCCAGAAGAAGTTTCATGGCGCAATGGCTGGATTAGTGACGAGGCCCTTCTGCGCCTAGCAACCCCATTACTAAAGAATAAATACGGGCAATATTTAAGTGGATTGGTACATGAAACCCACGATAATGTTGTGCCCTTCCGTAAGGCCAGTTAGGGCGATATAGCAACGTGTCTGCTCCTGCCAAAGCTGTAATCGTAGATAGCAATGTTGATGAATCTGCAGGGCTGGGAGCCGGGCTGCCAGCCGCCAATAATTTGAACGCCACTGTAATTCAGACGGCGACGGTGACGCCAATTCAAGCTGCTATTTCTACGGCCGGCGCTCCGGCGGCCGGCGCTCCGGTCATAGCAAACAGTCAAATCGATTCGACTGATAAGTCGGAAAGTCAAAACAATCTGATTAAGAGAACTGTGGATGAAATCTACGGACTCATGACAGAGGTGCATGAGATTCGTGAGGAGCTACTGGCTCACGGTATTCATTTTCACATGCTCAATGCGCTCATCGAAGTCGGCATTCAGGGCAAATTGGATGAATTTAAAGAGATGTCCGGCTCGGCGTTAGAGGCCTCGGTGAAGGCCTTCGGTCCGCAAGCCATAAAACGAGAAGAGTTGGAAACTCATCTCGATGAAATTATCGTTCTAGAAAAAGATCTGCGGCATGTGCGTAATGTTGCAAAGCAGCAGGGCGTTCATATGCAAGCTCTGAATCACCTTACGCAATTAATGAGGTTGAACCCTGGCGACAAGGGTGTTCAGGCGATTAATACATTCATTGCGTATGCTGACGCAGCAGGTGTGCCATTGGATAGATTGGATGCCATACGGAAAAAATTCAAAGAAGGGCCGAAGTCTGTTTTGCCTGATGTTCCTCGTGAATTGGCCAGTGATAGTCGAGATACTCTTATGCATTTTTCTATCAACATACTGCTGGGTTTGATACTCACGGGCATCATGATGTGGTTTGTGCAGTGAATCAGACTGTGCAACATTTGCGTACCGAGTCTGATCGCGAACCGTTCGCAAAGGCTCTTTCAGGCGCTGAGATTGCAGTAGCACTTTCGCCTGGAATTCTGGGCATAAAAAATCTTGCTTCGATGCTGGGGCTGAAACAGGTTCTCTCACCGCGTGCAGCTCGAAAACTTGCCTTGCCTGCAGATGTGATATTGGTTTGGGGGCGTAAGGAGACTGCAGAAGCTGCGATTGATTATGCCTCTAGACGATCGTTGCCAGTCTGGTTTCTGGAAGATGGTTGGATCCGCACTGCATCCGAGCGAGCTCATTCCCGGCGTTGCTATTCTATATTACTCGATGCAAATGGCGTTTATTACGATTCGACCAGACCTTCTGAAATAGAAAATTATCTAAATCAAACTGACGAGCAACTCTCGTTAAGTTGTGATTCTGAAGCACTCTCTTATGCGGCTTCATGCCGGCAAATTCTGGCACACAACAACATTAGCAAGTACAATTTCTGTCCAACCAGAGTTCCTGCTATTACAAAAACACTGAATGGGAGGCAAGTTGATCCTGGAGTTGTTGAGCTTAGGGAATTCGTATTAGTTGCGGATCAAACCCGAGATGACGCATCCGTGCGGTTTGGTGCCATGGATGAGGCTGCTTTCCAACGCATGTTGGATTGTGCTATTGATGAAAACCCTGGTATTAAAGTTATTGTAAGAACTCATCCTGATGTTGTTGCCGGCAGACGAAAAGGATATCTGGCCGAATACGCAAATTCTTTGGGTGTGGATATGGTGGCGGGAGATGACAATCCTATTCCGTGGATCAAAAAGGCTGTCCGTGTTTACGTCGGAACATCTCAATTGGGATATGAAGCTTTATTGTGTGAGCGACCGGTTACTGTGTTTGGGTTACCCTTTTATGCGGGTTGGGGGTTGGCGGATGAAAGGCAAGTTTCACCTCGCCGACGACAAAATCGCAGTATTGATCAGTTGTTTCATGCTAGCCATGTAAAGCTGGCGCGTTATGCTTCTCCGATGAGTGGTAATCCGTGGCAGCTACATCAGACACTCGAACATGTCTGCCTGCAGAAAGCGAATTTTCGAAAAAATGCTCATCGCTTCCATTGTGTGGGTATCACGCCGTGGAAAAGACGTTACATCCAACAATTTCTGCGCTCTCCTGATGGTACGGTGGAGTTTGGAGAGGAGCATGAGGCCGATGGAGCTACTACTTTGGTCACGTGGGGCTTCAGGCGGTTTTCTAACCAAGCCAAGTCCACCACGCTGCCGGTATGGAGGCTAGAGGACGGATTTTTAAGGTCAGCTGGATTAGGGTCGAATTTTACTGCCCCCGGCTCACTCGTTGTCGATAGGAAAGGGTTGTATTTCGACCCGAAGGCGTCTAGTGACCTCGAATCCCTGCTCGCTGAATATGATTGCACTGAGCAAGACCTGAATCGCGCTAAAAAATTAAGGCGCATGATTATTGATGCACGAGTGTCTAAGTATGACGTTGCAGCAAACGATAAAAATATTGAGGAATCGGCCGATAAGATGTGTGTTCTGGTAACGGGGCAGGTCGAAGACGATGAATCCATCAAGCGTGGTTGTTCAGAGGTCACGACTAACGCTGCGTTGCTTCGAGCTGTACGTAAGGTCAGGCCAGATGCCTGGATAGTCTACAGGCCTCATCCAGATGTACAGGCAGGGAATCGACGCGGCAAGGTTGATCCATTTACGGAGCAATCATGCGCGGATGTGGTGGATACAACGTCTTCGATAATCAACTGTATCGAAGCCTGTGATGAGCTACATACCATGACGTCTTTGTCTGGCTTTGAAGCATTGCTGCGTGAAAAATGTGTCGTAACCTACGGAGCACCGTTTTATTCCGGTTGGGGTCTAACTGAAGATCGTGCAGTAACTGAAAGACGGAGTCGTCGAAGAAGTATCGACGAACTGGTCTATTTAACACTGGTGGAGTATCCACGATACGTGGACATCGCTTCCGGAGAGTTTGTTTCCGCTGAACAGATGGTAAGAGGCATTCAGCGGCAGAAGGAGCGGACCTTGAATAATAATGAAAACCAGTGGCCAGGCAAGCAACAACTAAACAAGGTTGTCAATATCGTTAAAGGATTAAGATATGCGCCGTAATGTACTGCTCTTACAGGGGCCTATTGGTCCGTTTTTTTCTCGTTTTGGCGATGATCTCGATGCTCGTGGTTTTGCTGTTACTAAAGTCAATTTTAATGGTGGAGATCGTTTCTTCTATCGTAGATCGGGTGCTATTGATTACACCGGTAGACTTGAAGATTGGGAATGCTGGCTCGAGCGTTTGCTGATCAATCGCAATATTGGGCGAGTTTATCTGTTCGGTGATTGCCGGGCATACCATCGGATTGCCCGTGAGGTGGCAGCACGTCTTGATGTTCGTGTTTTTGTTTTTGAAGAAGGCTACATTCGACCCAATTTCATCACGCTCGAAGAGAACGGTGTCAATGGGCATTCGATGATGATGAAAGGGAATCTAAAGATAAATACAGCAGCTCCCGACTTGCCCGATGAGTATTCACAACCGGGCAAAGTCTTTCAGCTTACTGCGTTGTATTCCATGATTTACTATTGGGCAAGTGCTGCTAGAAGTGGGCGCTTTCCTCATTACCGACATCATCGTCCTTTCGGTTGGCTATCGGAAGGTTCTCGATGGATTAGATCGGGTTTGCGTAAGTGGTTATATTCCCATCGTGAGCGTCAGGTTCTTAGCGATTTAATTCCTCAATTTGACAAGAACTACTTTGTTTGTCCATTGCAGGTGCATTGTGATATGCAAGTTGTAGTGCACTCAAACTTCAATTCAATCGAACATTTCATCGGTGAAGTACTTGCATCTTTTCGAGAAAACGCACCTATAAATAAGGCGATTGTATTCAAACATCATCCTCTAGATAGAGGGTATACCGACTATTCCAGCCTTTTTGACAACCTGATTGCGGAGCTTGGATTGCAAGGGCGTGTGTTCTATGTTCACGATGTGGATCTGCCCACTTTGTTGAGACACGCACAAGGAACGGTCTTAATTAATAGCACCGTAGGTATGTCGTCACTATTCCATGGTACACCCGTGAAAACCCTAGGTGATGCAATTTACGATATCCCCGGATTGACAGAACAAGCGGATTTGGATGATTTTTGGCATTGCGGTCGACGAGTTGACAACGACCTATTTAAGGCTTTCAGAGCCTATTTAGTTCAACGCAATCAGCTCAACGGTAATCTCTATAGAAAAATTAGCGAGCATGGGGCTAGTGGAATTGTCTGGTCCGATCACCTCAGTGCTGAGCACACCTGGTACAGAGATAAAGTGGAAAGTAAGCGAATTCCAAAGCTAACTGTTATCAGGGGTGGTGCTGGTCTCAACGTTAGTGCTGCTCCCAGTGAAGATAATGATGATGCAGAAGCGGCCTAACGCGTCGGTCTTTAAAAAGTATTCTCCTAGCATCGTTTAGGGGCAGCGGGCTGCCTAGTTGCATTAAGTTCATTTTACTGGGGCCAATCTGTTGGCTTCAGCTAGGGTAATGATACCTTCCTGGGCTAATTTGAGTAATTGCCGGGGTAGGGTAGTTTTCGATTGCAATAGAGCTAGGGCACAACGAATATCCGAGTCGTATAGTGCATCTCTAACGGCATCACCAATCGGCACAATGTCATAGATCTCAAGTGCACTACCGATTCCTGTGTTGCCACACCGATTACAGCCTTGTCCATGACTGAATGAAGAACGCATTTGGTGTCTCATCCAGTCGTTTATATTGCTAGGTTTGATTGGGCTGTACTTGGCCAGCCAGTTTGACCCTTCATCATCGGGTACCTGACTTTGTCTACAGTACTGACAGACGCACTGAGCTTGCCGCAAGACAACAACAGCAGATAGCGTTCGAGCAATTGCCTCGCTGCGAACACCCAAAGCTAGTAGCTTTGTGATCGCATCTGCTATGGTTTTAACTCTTGCGCTTTGCACAACGTAGGTTTGTTCAGTTGCAAGTCGAATAAGGTCAGGTGTTAATTCATCATCAAGTGTTTGACACGCAATAATGGCATCGCACCCGAGCTGGCACATTGCAGTCCAAGTTTGGATCTGTGGGCTTGTAGGAGGGGTATCCATGGCCAGCTGGGTCGTTCGTGGCAGCAGCGGATGGCCAGGACTATCTACGCAGATAATTTTTTTATCTGCCGCTACAAGTTCTTGTGCAAATGCTCTCGCTGTTCTAGCTCTAGCATGGGCAATGTCGCTGGCAATAAGCGTCATTCCTGAAGGTTGATGGAGGAAGCTGCGAATTTGTGTGCGCTGGGAGCGTGTCATCGCCAGTTCATCAAGAGTTGGCGGTGGGGTTTTTAAGGGTTGCAAAAAAGTCACTAAATGTGTTTTGCCGCGTGCACTTGGTACAACATCGAGCTGAAGTAACTGCTCGGTTGATTGGACAATGAAACAAAACCAACCTCTTTGAGGTAACTCGGTTTGTGGCTTACCCCACAATTGGCTCTCTAGCAATGCCAGGCTACTTTGATACTCAGAGATGTTCTCTATACGAACCTCTGTGAAGCAAAACGGGCTTCTGTATCTCAGTCGCCAGCAGTCTTCATCGGGTTCGAAATGAACCTCATGCGCATGTTGCTGGTTCGCATCTTCAAGAGTTTGTCGCAGCAGTTCCCATGCGATTTTTTCTGAACTTTCACATGCCTCGAACACATGGCATAAATCTACCGGGTGTTCCGAGGCATGATCCGGGTGAGGAGAAACTGTTGCTGTGGACGAACGCGACATGCATTAGAGTTTTCATAAAATATCAGTACGCTATCGGCGTAGCGGGGGGCTAAGTGAGAGAGGCTTGTGTAATACATCTTCACTTCATCGACTCGCTCTACTTTTAGGCAGCTAATCTTGTGATCAACTTATCGTACACTCCAGTGATTCGCTAACACGAAAACAACGTTTACCTATTGGACAAGCCACACCGTCGGGTATTGCAACAGAACCCGCAGGGCAAGAACTTCCGCGTTCGCCTGTACACCACTGACCGTTATTCAATTCATAACAGGCTGCGTCGTCCTGCATGCACTGGCTGCTGTCATGAATCAGTGTGTCGTTTGCTTTACATGCAGTGATTCTGCTGCCACTTGTTAAAAATGAACCACTAGCTGCTGGATTTCCAGAGCTTGCACAACTACTCATCAGCAGCACAGCGACAATTACGGTTAACAGGGTTTTAATCGTTTTAAACCTCGTATAGTGATTATGAGAGCAGATTTTGTTCTTATGTATCATGGTAAATGCGACTCACTATTTATTGATGATGGGCATTTGTTATGCGTAAGTTGTGTAGTTGCAAAGTTACTTGAAATACACAGGTTTTACTTCACCTCGTGCAATCTTCCCTTTCCAAAGCGCCGGTCCGGTTTTATGAACAGATTCACCGGTTGAATCAACTGCAACAGTAACCGGCATGTCTTCCACTACAAATTCGTGAATTGCTTCCATACCTAACTCTTCAAACGCAACTACCTTCGCTTGTTTTATTGCTTTGGATACCAAGTACGCAGCGCCCCCCACGGCCATTAAATAGACAGCCTTATGTTTTTTAATGGCATTAATGCCTTCCTCGCCACGTTCGGCTTTACCGATCATGCCAAGCAAACCATAGTTTGCCAGCATCATTTCAGTGAATTTGTCCATACGTGTGGACGTTGTTGGTCCAGCAGGGCCGACGACTTCATCGCGTACCGGATCAACAGGGCCTACGTAGTAAATGAACTTACCATTGAAGTCGATTCCTTCGGGTAGTGATTCGCCTGCTTCCAAAAGATTTTGTATGCGTTTATGTGCAGCATCGCGGCCTGTGAGCATGCGGCCACTGAGTAATAGTGTTTCACCTGGCTTCCAATTGGCGGCTTCTGCAGCTGTGACAGTATCCAAGTTCACTCGCTTCGCACCCGAACCTGCATCCCAGGAAATTGCTGGCCAGTCATCCATGGACGGAGGTGTCTGCAGCGCCGGACCTGAACCATCTAGAACGAAATGAGCATGTCTCGTCGCAGCACAATTCGGAATCATGGCTACGGGTTTTGAAGCGGCATGGGTAGGGAAGTCAAGAATTTTTACGTCGACAACTGTTGTTAATCCTCCAAGTCCCTGAGCACCGATACCCAGCTCATTAACAGCTTTAAAAATCTCGAGCCTTAATTCTTCAATACGGTTAGAGGGACCGCGATCCTTCAGGGCTTGAATGTCAATGGCACCCATTAAAGATTGTTTGGCAAGAACAGCCGCTTTTTCAGCTGTGCCGCCGATACCAATGCCCAGCATGCCAGGAGGGCACCAGCCAGCGCCCATCGTCGGTACAGTCTTCACCACCCAATCCAGGATGCTGTCACTAGGGTTGAGCATGACGAGTTTGGACTTGTTTTCAGAGCCGCCGCCTTTGGCTGCAATTTCAAATTCGACCTTGTCGCCTGCGACAATTTCTGTGTGAATGACAGCAGGCGTATTGTCTCCAGTGTTCTTCCTTGCACCTGCCGGGTCGCTCAAAATGGAGGCGCGTAGCTTGTTATCGGGATGGTTATAAGCACGCCTGACGCCTTCGTTGATCATATCCGTGAGGTCAAGTTTTGTGTCCCACTGGACATTCATGCCGACTTTGACGAATACGGTGACAATTCCCGTGTCCTGACACAGTGGCCTTTTGCCTGTTGCGCACATACGGGAATTGACTAGAATTTGCGCCATGGCATCCTTTGCCGCTGTGGATTCCTCGCGCTTCCAGGCTTCATGTACGGCGTCGATATAGTCCTTGGGATGGAAATAGGACATGAACTGCAGGGCATCGCACACACTATCGATAAGGTCGTCTTGACGAATTGCACTCATTTAGGGGCTCGTTTGTCGCGTAGAAAGAGGTAGCTGATATCACGAAGTTTGAATCAATTATACGAGAGGCTTGACGTGTAGCAATCTCTAAGGGCACTATCCGCAACAAGATGAACAAATACAACTACAACAAGCATTTTATGAACCTGCGTTGGCGAAGCTGAACGACCGCATGTAACCGCCACCCGGGGGCGCTATTGCTCCCATTTTCATGAATTGCCATTTGTTGTGAGTTGACGCATATGATCCCCGAAGATTTCAACAGCTACCACGCGGAAGGGTACACCCGAATTCCTTTGAGCTGCGAGCTTATCGCAGATTTGGACAATCCTCTATCCACATTCAAAAAGGTTGCTGACCAGCCGTACACGTTTCTGTTCGAATCTGTACAAGGTGGCGAAAAATGGGGGCGCTACTCAATAATAGGCCTCCCAGTGCGCACAGTACTGCGCGTTCGCGCGAAAACTATCAGCATCGAACAAGACGGCGTGGAAGGTCCCTACGAACCAGTAGATGAACCTCTGCAATGGATCGAAGACTATCAATCGCAGTTCAAGATTCCAAAAATCGACAGTTTGCCCATCATTACAGGCGGCTTAGTTGGGTATTTTGGTTATGACACCGTAAGGCTGATTGAGCCGCGACTAGGTGACAATCCGCATCCTGATCCAATTGACAACCCTGATATTCTGTTAATGGTGGCAGACGAGCTCATAGTGTTCGATAATTTGAGTGGCAAACTGACCATCATTGTTCTTGTCGATCCCACAGCGGACGATGCGAGAAAGAATGGATTGCGCAGAGTTGCGCAGCTTCACGATCAAATCCGCACCAGCCTGCCAAAGAGTGAGGTATCGCATTCGATCAGCAAAGTCGCAGAAACCGATTTCAAGAGTGGCTTTACGAAAGATGGCTACAAGGCGGCTGTTCGCAAAATTATTGATTACATTACCCAGGGAGAGTGCATGCAGGTGGTGCTATCTCAACGGCTATCGGTGCCTTTTTCTGCACCGCCTATCGATTTGTATCGCAGCTTGAGAACGCTAAATCCGTCTCCTTATATGTTCTATCTGAATCTGGGTGATCATCATGTCGTGGGGGCTTCTCCAGAAATACTCGTGCGGCTTGAAAATTCAGAGGTCACTGTGCGGCCTCTGGCTGGGACTCGACCCCGTGGGAATGACGAGGCGTCCGATTTATCGCATGAAGATTCGTTGTTAAAAGATCCGAAAGAGCTTGCAGAGCACCTTATGTTGATTGATCTGGGCCGTAACGATATTGGCAGGATCGCTGAAACAGGCTCGGTGAACGTAACGGACAAGTTCAGTATCGAGCGATATTCCCACGTTATGCATATTGTGTCGAACGTTGTCGGGAAGCTAAAAAAGGGCATGTCGCCTATGGATGTGCTGCGCGCAACTTTTCCGGCTGGCACGCTATCCGGTGCACCTAAAGTGCGAGCGCTAGAAATCTTACAAGAACTTGAGCCGGTTAAGCGAGGTGTTTACTCAGGTGCTGTGGGCTATTTGTCCTGGAACGGGAATATGGATACTGCCATTGCCATTCGAACGGCCGTCATAAAGGATGGAACACTGCATGTTCAGGCGGGTGCAGGCATCGTTTACGATTCTGATCCCGAGAGCGAATGGCAGGAAACGCACGCCAAAGCTCGAGCTATTTTTCGCGCAGTTACCATGGCTGAAGCGGGGCTGGATGCCAGGCCTTCAATGTTTGACGAAATTGACGACTTGGCTAACGGGTCAGCTTCGGTTTCATCATCAACAGATTCAACAGAGGGGTAATCATGCTAATTGTTATTGATAACTATGATTCCTTTACTTGGAATTTGGTTCAGTACTCCGCAGAGTTAGGTTGCGACGTTGTTGTTTATCGAAACGATAAAATCACGTGTGATGAACTTGAAGCGCTGAGTCCGTCTTGTATTATGCTGTCTCCAGGTCCAGGGCGGCCTGAGAACGCGGGTATTACGCTAGATGTGCTTGAGCGTTTCGCTGGAGTTTGTCCGATTATTGGCATCTGTTTAGGGCATCAAAGTATTGGTCATCACTACAAAGGCGACATTGTGCTGGCCAAACAAATTATGCACGGAAAATTATCAGATGTGTACCACAACAATACCGGTGTTTTCGAAGGACTTCCTAGTCCGTTTGTTGCCACTCGTTATCATTCGTTGGTCATTGATGCGGCTACGCTGCCAAGCGACCTTGAAGTGACAGCCTGGACCCAAAATGCAGCAGGTGAGCGTGAGGAAATAATGGGTGTTTGGCATCGTGAATTTCTGTTGGAAGGTGTGCAGTTCCATCCAGAATCAATCAGTAGTGAACACGGGCATGCCATGCTTGCCAATTTCTTCAAACGCGCAAAGCTCTTGAGTCAGGATTAATTATCATGAAAATTCAACAAGCGCTCGACCAGTTGGTCACCGGTACCGATCTATCTCCAAACGATATGGAAATGGTCATGCGTCAAGTCATGACTGGCGATGCCACACCGTCTCAGATTGGTGGGTTTTTAGTGGCTCTTCGGATGAAAGGCGAAACTGTAGACGAGGTGGCGGCTGCCGCAAAAGTCATGCGAAGCCTTGCCGAGCGCGTGACGCTAAATTTTGATGACGCGATTGATATCGTGGGCACGGGAGGGGACTCAACGAGTACGTTCAATGTGTCTACCTGCAGTGCCGTGGTAGCAGCGGCTGCGGGTGCAAAGGTGGCTAAGCATGGCAATCGCTCTGTTTCAAGTAAGTCAGGCGCTGCTGATCTGTTAGAGGAGGCTGGCGTCAATATAGATTTGTTGCCAGAGCAGGTAGGTCATTGTGTCAGCACTCTGAATCTGGGTTTCATGTTTGCACCACGACATCACAGTGCAATGAAGCATGCAATCGGTCCTAGACGAGAGATGGCCATTCGCACCATTTTTAACCTTCTGGGTCCACTGACTAATCCTGCCGGCGCTAGGAGCCAACTGTTAGGCGTGTATTCGCCCGAGTGGGTTCGCCCCATGGCAGAGGTATTGAAGAAACTGGGCAGTGAACACGTCATCGTGGTTCACGGTCATGATGGGATGGACGAGATCAGTATTAGCGGTCCAACGCAGATTGCACAATTGCGCGACGGAACAATCCATGAGTTTGTTATTGAGCCATCGCAATTTGGTTTGAAGAACTCGCCGTTATCAGACATTAAAGTGGATGGTGCTGCGCAGAGCTTGGCGATGATCCAGTCTGTGCTTGAAAATAAAGCATCGGCGGCTCGAGATATTGTGATGCTCAATGCCGGAGCTGCTTTATGCGTTGCTGGAATTGTCGGAAGCATTGCAGAGGGTGTCATAAAAGCTGAGGATGTGCTTGCCAGTGGCGCTGCTAAGGTGAAACTGGCTGAGCTAATTCAAGTCTCACAGTCTTTCAAAAAGGGATAACTATCCAATGGCTATTGATGTTCCAGATATCTTGAAGCGTATTATCAAACGGAAATATGAGGAAGTTGAAGAGCGTAGTGCCCTTGTTTCTCTCGAACAACTTGTCGACAGAGCGTCGCATGCTGATGCAGTACGCGGCTTTTGCAACGCTATGGACGCGAAGATAGCCAATGGTCATGCTGCGGTAATTGCTGAAGTGAAAAAAGCCTCACCCAGCAAAGGTGTGTTACGCGATCCTTTCGAACCTGCGCTCATTGCTCGAAGCTATGAAGCCGGTGGAGCTGCCTGTTTGTCAGTATTGACTGATGTAGATTTTTTTCAAGGTAGTGAGGCCGCCCTAGTGACTGCACGGCAGGCCTGCTCCCTGCCGGTAATTCGCAAAGACTTTATTGTCGACGCATACCAAGTCGTTGAGGCTCGCGCAATGGGCGCGGATTGTATATTGCTAATAGCGGGTGCTCTGCAAGATGAGCAAATGCAACGCTTGTATGAACAGTCAGTTGAGTTAGGAATGGATGTGTTAGTTGAAGTTCACGATGCCACGGAGTTACAGCGAAGCTTGGCGTTGTCCCCAATGTTATTAGGTATCAATAACAGAGACTTGCGAACGTTTGAGGTTTCGCTAACGACCACACTCGAATTGCTGGATAGCATTCCCAAAGAGACCAAAGTTGTCACTGAAAGCGGGATCCTGAGCTCGGACGATATATTGCTTATGCGCGAGGCTGGAGTCAATGCTTTTCTAGTCGGCGAGGCCTTTATGCGCGCAGAAGATCCGGGCGCAGCTCTGCAAAATATGTTCGCCTAATTAGTTTACAGAGCAGTCCACCCGCTAGGGTGAACATCCACACGCCTGTAAAACTGTTACATATTTACGACTGTTAC
>JBLHWG010000018.1:0-28014 GCA_047629055.1 Halioglobus sp. | reverse complement strand
CATACAATTTCCTATCAGGACAGAGGCCGAACACGCCCGATTATGCATCGTGTTTCGATGCCGGAAATGGTCGTGCCCTATGGCGACCCGTCACCCGGGAATTTTCGTCGAAACGCATTTGATACGGGTGAATACGGTATTGGCCAATCACTCGATTCACTCACACTCGGTTGTGATTGTATCGGACACATCCACTATTTCGATGTCTGCTCACACGACTGGTCCGGAAAACCTAACGTTATAAAGAATGCTGTTTGTATGCACGAGGAAGACTACGGACTCCTTTGGAAACATACCGATGCAAGATCAGGACAGATGCGAGCTGTTCGCTCCAGACGACTGGTGATTTCTTCCATCTGCACTATTGGCAACTATGTCTATGGTTTCTATTATTACTTTTATCAAGACGGAACTATCGGCGTTGAGATCAAAGCGACTGGCATTCCATTCCCAACGGCACTTGCTGCTGGAGAAGAATCAGAATTTGGTACGATCGTAGCGCCCGGTATTCAGTCTCATGTACATCAGCATGCATTCAGCTTCAGGTTTGATATGTGTGTAGATGGAGAAAGTAATTCAATAAGCGAAGTCGAGTTTGGGTCAGTCCCAATTAGCCCGACAAATCCTCAGGGTAACGCCATACGGATTATCGAACGCAATCTGGAATCAGAATTGGAAGCACAAAGAGAAACTAACACAGGGACTTCACGATACTGGAAAGTAACCAATCCCGATCAACTAAACGAATTCGGGAAACCTACCGCCTACAAACTCGCGCCGGGTACAAATGCGCTACCCTTTCTGCACAGAGATTCACCCATAGGAAAACGCGCGGGCTTTATGTTCAAACATTTCTGGGCTACACCTTATGCTGTCAATGAGATGTATCCCGCAGGATGGTACCCGAACCAGAGCATTGGCGATGACGGACTCCCGGAATGGACAAAAGCGGATCGATCGCTGGCGAATACCGACCTCGTCGTCTGGTACACACTGAATTTCCATCATTTGCCACGCCCAGAAGACTGGCCCGTACAGCCCGTCGTCTACGCAAACTTCCATTGGATGCCTGATGGCTTCTTCAATGAAAACCCTGCTCTCGATGTACCGCCAAATCAGACATCGAAACATACAAACGCGTGAAAAACTTTAGTACACCGATTCAGACCTTCCAGAGATTCATCCAGTAATCTATTAAATTTTTTACGGTCTTCGCCGACAAATCTGGCCTGGGTGACTTCCGAGTAACCGCACACAAGAGGGAGTGTCATTCCGTTTTAGATACCGTAATGCTTAGCTATCGCCATCACATGCAAAGAGGACACCCCTCTCTGTTAATCACGGCTTTCGGAGTAGTGACAGGATTCCCGCTGCTAACAGCGCTGGCCCTTCAATATGTCCGCAGCCCACTCCATAATATTCATTGCTTTGCTGCCCCTCATGACAGCTCTACTGGCGCACTGCGTGCAGGAGAAAGACTTCGACTCCCGTTCTGGGTATTTTCCTGCGTCGGCAATCACTTGTTACAGTCTATGCGCTGATCAATAGTTGAAGCAAGCGCCGCCGTCACCCTACCCGTTCGCGAACTCTGCTCCGACCATATCATTGGAACTCGCTTAACAGATCTCAATGCCCAAGGCCCATTCATCAACATATTAAAATTACTCAAATAACCCCCATGCTCAGAGTTAAAGCCGATCACTGGATTACGTATTGACCACTGTTCTTTAATGATCTCGCCTACCGCGTCATCAATCATAGTAATAATTCCGGCTGTCAACACCATCGCTTCTTGCGCCTCACGATCAGTCGTCATAAAGGCGTGCTGTGGTTTGGCTATCCACCCATTTGTTCTTTGGTTTGTTAAATACCCTTTGGCGGGATCACGAACATACGACGAGGAATATCCATCTTCAGGTATATTCTACTGCCTATTGAAGCGCTGCCTAGCACTTGCAATTTTAGGTGGTGACAGTTTATCGATTTTCGTGAACTTGAATAGACAATAAAAGAGGTGCTCAATCGGTGAGCACCGCTACTAACAGCTTGGAGTTGCCTAGCTTGGAAAAAACTCATTATTTAAGCTGGGAATGATATCCGGAATGATTCAAGATCAGAAAATGCAGAGCTTAGCGAATCCGATGTAATAGTCAATTCACCCTTATCAATCAAGATCTCTTCTGTACTGGGCGACGTTCGCACTCCGCTTAAAGTACTGACAACAGAATAGCTTTCATTAGAATCTGCCGGTTGCATTGTGAACGTGGCAGCTGCAGATTGAACCTCGGCATTGCTCCTTCTTGACACGAAGCGCTGATATCTGAGAGTCACGTCACTAGTACCTAGCGTACCTTGAGGGTAAGTAAAAAAATATTGTAACGCGCCGAAGTCAGAGGTAAATAAATCTGAAGACGTATAAAATTGAGTTCTGTAATTACAACACTCGAATATTTTTCCATGCATCGTAATGTATCGACCAAAAGAGAAGCCTACACCATAGTTCTCAAATCGAGCACGGTAACTCTGCCCGATATTAAACACCTTAGACAAAGTGCCATTGTAGGTCTCATCGCCTATCTGACATTCGGCAAAGACTCTTCACTCACCGGGATAACTTGAGTTTACGGGGGTGTAATCATAACGATCCAGACTTCCCCCATTAATACAAGAATAGGCGCCCGGAATTGCTCTGTTCTCATACTCACCTCGGCTAACCAACTGCAAGTTAGTGGCTAGCTGCCTGAAATCGTACTCTCCCTGTAGATTGACGTGCTGCCAGGTGAGTAGAGAGCCTCCGGTAATGGGTGGTTTATGCTTCCTATACTCAGTATTTCCGTGGACTGTTATAACTGATAGGATAAGTTTCCGAACAAGGGATAAATATGCTGGTTCTGCCATCGATGCCGAGTTCGGATAACACTATGGGCAAGCAACAAAAGTCGTCGTCCAATCTTGCCACCGTTGCCCAAGCGCCCAGCGATATCAATTAATTTACGAATCAAATGTGGCCAGCACAATTGACGACGACTTTCAGGTACTCGGTTATAGCCCGCATAATCGTTGGTGACCAGATAGCCAGTGAATCCTCCTAAGAGCGTATCCATTGCCTCTTTGCCGCGTGAAGCCTGATTTAGAAAATAGCAGACTTGCAGTGTCACTAATGACCACAGCCAACGACACTCGGTTCCCCGAAAATGCCTAGTTTCATCGGCATGCACGACCAGCTGGCTGCGAACGTAGGTACCGACTTGCCGATAATGATCACCTAAAGCCGCCGTAGTTTTTGCCTGAGCCTTAGAGATCGCACCCAGACTGAAGCCACGCCATCAGGGGTTTGCACGCGTGTCATATTCAATATTCGAATGCAGATTCTGATGAAGCTATCGATCTGTGCGCGAGGTTGTTGAAGTTTGTTTACGGGTGGCCAAGAGCAGATTTGTTTCGGTTGCCGACACGCCTTCAACCATACGAATACGACCAAGGACGGTATCGAATGCTGAAAGGTCGCTGGCGCCCAGTTCCACAATGATATCCCAGCGCCCATTCGTGGTATGGATAGCCTGCGCCTCCGGCATGCCACTGAGTTGATGAATCACACTGTCTGCGCGTTTTCCCTCTATGGCCAACATCATGGTGGCGCGTATCGCTAGCTGGTGGCCATCCTCTTTAAGAACAACCGTAAAGCCGAGAATTTCTCCAGAGCTTTTAAGTCGATCAAGTCTTGCGCGCAATGTGGCACGCGACACACCGAGATTTTTGGCCAAGGCGGAAATCGGTAGTCGCGCATCATGACGAAGCGCGGCAATTAACTGTAGATCTACGTCATCTTTTATCATATTGGTAACTTATACCATGCACATTGGAATATTCCTGTTCCGATATGCTCATTACTATTATTTACTCTGCCATTTGCGTAGCTCAAACTTAGTTTATCGATTCGTTAGAGTAAATTACGATGTCCAGCACAAAATGCAAACACATTTAGCGTATGTTTGCGGTCAACTAGGCTTCGAATCATTGTTAGGAGAACGGCTTGCGACCTGCATTGATCTGCGCAATGTGTGCATCTTCGGCTTGCGATCGGTCGACAAGCGAGAACGCGAGTTGGTGGCTAAAGAAGGCGTAGAAGTCTGTGACATGCGAGCAATTGATGAGCATGGCGTTACCGCCCTTCTCGGTCCATTCTTAAAACGCGTCGAGTCAGCTAATGGTTTGTTGCATGTCAGCCTTGACGTGGATTTCATCTACCCAGAGATAGCCCTGGCGGTAGGTACCACGGTGCCGGGTCGGGCCACCTTTCGCGAAGCACATTGGGTCATGGAGATGCTGCACGATAGTAGTTTGCTCAGTTCTCTTGAATTAGTTGAACTCAACCCTTTTCTTAATGATCGCGGCCGTACGGCGCGGTTAATGATTGATCTGACTGCGAGCCTTTTCGGACGTCGTGTCATGGATCGCCAAACCTGGAGTTTTTAGAGTATGTCATCCGCACCTTCAGCACTAGCCTTCGTCCCGTTTGTCAGCGTCGACGACATGATGAAAATCATTCACAGCATTGGCGTTAAGAGCCTTCTCAATGAACTGGTTGGCTACATCGAGAATGACTTTCGTCGCTGGGAGCTGTTCGACAAGACACCGCGTATTGCCTCCCATTCAAAGGAAGGCGTAATTGAATTAATGCCTACAAGCGATGGTGAAGTTTACGGTTTCAAATACGTCAATGGACACCCTATGAACATGAGGGAAGGGTTTCAAACTGTTACTGCATTCGGTGTGTTGGCAAGAGTCGACAATGGGTACCCAGTGGTCTTTTCAGAGATGACAATTCTTACGGCTTTAAGAACCGCTGCCTCATCGGCAATGGCCGCCAAATATCTCGCTCCCAAAGGTGCAAGCACAATGGCAATGATTGGTAACGGCGCTCAATGTGAATTTCAGGCACTCGCCTTTCAGGCCGTATTGGGTATCGACACTGTCCAGCTCTTCGACATTGACTCAAACGCGATAGACAAAGCTGCGCGGAATCTTACAGACTCGGGCTTAAAGGTCGTTAAATGCAAGTCTCCGTATGAAGCGATTGAGGGCGCTGAGATCATAACAACGTGCACTGCCGACAAGCAGTACGCGACCATCTTGACCGACAACATGGTCGGCGCTGGTGTCCATATCAACGCTATTGGTGGAGATTGCCCTGGTAAGACTGAACTTCATAGCGACATACTTCTTCGCTCGGATATCTTCGTCGAATATCAGCCGCAGACTCGTATCGAAGGCGAGATACAACAGCTTTCCGACGATCATGAGGTTACTGAATTGTGGGAAGTTATTAGCGGAGCTTCCAAAGGTCGAAGCAGCGAAGGCCAGATTACATTGTTTGACAGTGTTGGGTTTGCGATTGAGGACTTTTCAGCGTTACGTTACTTGCGAGACCAATTGAGTAGGACCGGTTTTTTCACCGAACTCGACTTGGTGGCTGATCCTGATGATCCACGTGATCTGTACGGGATGTTGCTAAGAGCTAAATAATCGGGAGTATAAACCACTCATCGCCACTAAGCTGTCACACCCAAAAACCATCTGCCTGAGCATCGGGACGCCCAGTCCCGGACGCGCTCATCATGAATTTCGCACTTCCCGATAAAACCCAGTCTGCTTTTCATTACCGGTATGAATGCAGCTGAGCTTGCCGCCAACGAGATGGCAGACGAGCGTTCGGTCTGCGATCTAGAAGTTGGCCGTCGCTCGATCATCGGATCAGCCGTCCTAACCCATCGCTAACAAATCGACGCTGACTACCGCACGGTCGGTTTTCCAGCGATCACGCACGCGTGTGAAAAGCTGGTCAGCCTTTGCCCGCGGTGCTGACAAATCGATCGTCACACGCCAGGCGCGCGGTACATCGTCGTTCTCTACGCCAGTGTCACCGGTATACTCTATCGACTCATCGGCAGATAGATTCTGCACACGCGATGTGTGCTCTGCGTCGACGCCCCCATCATCGATCGGCGTGCTCTTGAAACTTTGGGTGTTATCGTGGCTTGCTGCGTCGGATGAGTGGGTGACAGATTGTGTTGCTGGTTTAGTGAGCGTCGCCTGCCAGACTCCAATGCGTTGCGCGATCGTGCTTTCCAGCTCGTCGAACGGAAGACTGAGTAGAGTCGTACGGTCCTGGAACAAGACCTGCTGAGCAGCCGTCAGCGCATCGAGCGTGGCTGCGTTGGTGTCGATGTGAGCCTGTAGCGCCCGTTGCTTCAGTTCCTGCCGTCGCGTACGGATTCTGCGCTCCAGCGTGAGCCGCGCCTGACGCGTCTCTTCGGTGACCGCATCCACGGCGTCGAACAAGCGATTGATGTCAGCTGCCTGTTTTAGCGCTGCCTGCTTGGCACTCTTAAGCATTAGCTCCGCGTCGCGAAACTGCCGGATGCTGTCATTCGCTGAGGTGAAGTCGTCATCTGCCGATAGCTCGCCATCGACCGCGCGAATGCGTTCGACGAGTCCATCCTTCCACTCCTCAAAATTGGACTCTCTCACTTCTCCCGTCAAGGTAATTGTCAATTCTGTCATGCGGCGGACAAGGTTCAGATGGGCGGCAGACGATAGTATCAAAAGCTAGGCTCCGAGCGGGCAAGAAAATAAGAGAGAGCTTTGTGCCGATACATATCCACCCCACACAAGATGAATATATCCATGTGCAATCTGGTGCCTTGGATTTGATGCTAGATGGAGAACACATGCATGTAAAAGAAGGCGATTTAGTGTAAAAACCTAGCGGCATTAACCGTGGGTTGTGCAAGCCGACTAGACCGCGCCGACTGTTCATCAATGATTGTACGATGCTCATCAGAAAGCCCTTCATAACGTTCTTTGTTCATAATCTCGTTGCGTACACAGCAGCTAGTTCCGCCCCTACCACTTAACTAAAGCTTCCTAAATTTAACGTTAGTTCATTCGACGCCAAGCAGAAGGTCCCATATTGCGTCCGGCTCAGTTGAGCCTGGACCCCGCCAACCGACAAATTGGTCTGGACGAACTAGTACCAATGGCGCGCCGTAGAGCTCTACTAGCCGAGGTTCTTCGAAGTGAACTACCTTTAGATCAAGTCCACGTTGATTTGCTGACTCAATAAAATTATCACCGGTCGGCGCTTTGCTCCCTAGACGAAGCAGAGTCCAGTTGAAACCAAAATGATCAAACAAAGACGTTCCATCGGGAAACCACCAATGCGGCGGCCGTCCGCCAGCTACGCCACACGGGACGTAAAGGTTGGCCTGATCTTCGGGCACTGGCCCATCGGCGACAGGCAATACTGGCGAGCCGTCGTAACGAGTACCAAAAGTCACCCCAGGAATGTTAAATTCACGTCGAGCATGACTCTCCAAATAGGCTCCTGCGGTTTCTCGTAGAGCTGCCCCTGCCGTACTGGAATCCTCGATGCCAGGTTGCGGGACGTAGTTGCCGATAGAATCCGCAAAGGTGCGCGCATAGCCTGTGTTCCGCAAGGCAGAACGCTGCCGCTCCACCTCGTAGCTGTCTAAGAGTGCCGCCCCAGCCTCCCCTTTCAACGTCGCCGCAAGTTTCCAGCCTAGATTGACAGCATCTTCAACGGCGGTGTTGTATCCAAGCCCACCTGCAGGGGTGAAAAGGTGGGCAGCATCGCCTCCAAACCAAACTCGTCCGGATCCGAACCGAGAGGCCACGAGAGCGTGTCCAGCTGTCCAGCCCATATGACTCAATATTTCACAGTCAATATCGGCACCACAGGCTTGCTGGAAAAATGCTTTGGCATCCTCGTCGGTTATCGCCTCCTCACGTTCATCGTCGTTCAGTTGGGTGTGAAAGGTAAATTCACCGCGCCCATCCACTGCTGCCATAAAGGCGCGGCGCTCTGGATTAAATGTCCAATTCATCCAAGCGGGTTCTTGCTGGGTGGCTTCATAGAAATGCGGGCAGCGAAGGTAGACCGCGTACATTCTCCCACCCATAAAATTGCGTTGTAATCCGTGCTCACCCATATATGAAATGCCCAAGGTGCGACGAACCAAACTGCGCGCGCCATCAGCGCCCACTAAATACTGCGCTGTTAGGGTTTGCTCCTCTATTCCATCTGTGGATGCAAAATGGCATTGCACTTGGCCATCTTCTGCCTCGAACCCGGTGAGTTCCCAATTGAAGCGTACTGAGACACCCAGTGTGTTTTCAGCATGATGACGCAGAACAGGCTCGACAAATTTCTGGCTAACACGGTGTGGGGCTTCTGACGCACTCCATGAGCCTTCGTTGGAATGAACCTTTGCTTTTGCATCACGCGATGCAGGGAGACGGAAACGACCAAGCTCGTATTCAGCGTACCGTGTGAAATAAGCGATATCGGTCGGATAATCTGATGGAAGACCCAAAGCGCGGATCTCTTCGGCAAATCCCAGACGACGGAAATACTCCATCGTGCGAGCTTGAGTGGCATTGGCCTGAGGATTAAATGCCGTCGAAGATTTAGCGTCGAAAAGAGCAACGGACACACCCCGCCGTCCTAATTCTATGGCGAGCATTAAACCAAAAGGTCCTCCGCCTACAATTGCTACATCAACATCCATGGTTTGAATATCTCTTTCAGCATTGTTTCTCCGGTTAAGGATATCAACTCTCAGATACAATTTTCGTTAGTATTTGCGAATAACTTTCGGCTCCCTGCGCACCAGTCACCAGATATTTTTCATTAAAAACCATTGCAGGCACTCCTGTGACTCCACGACTGGTCCAACTTTGTTGTTCTTCGCGAACATCGGCCTGATGTCTACCATCATCCAAAACAGCTTTAGCCTCCTCCTTGTCAAGACCAATGGATTCAACGACAGTGAGCAAAACTTCTGAATCATTGATATCGAGCTGCTCGGTAAAATAGGCTGAAAACAATGCCATCTTCATCGCGTGCTCCTGCCCCTGTAGATTGGCCCAATGTAATAGCTGATGCGCCTTAAACGTATTGGCCATTCGACTCTGTTCACCGAACTGGAATGAGATCCCCAAGTCTGCACCTATCGTTGTCAGTCTCTGCCGATTCTCATTGCTCTGCTGAATCGTGGTGCCGTATTTTTCGCAGATATGCTCTTGTAAGTTCTGGCCAGCATCCGGCATCTGAGGGTTTAATTCAAAAGGATGCCAATGCACGTCAATGTCAATACCCGTGGTATCCACAGCTTTTTGCAACTGCCTCAATCCCACGATACACCATGGACATACGACGTCAGATACTATGTCTACTCTGATTGAACTCACTGTTTCTCCATGAATTAAACACTCAAACAACTATACGTGTCCCTGCACTCACTTTCAGCCTGCAACAACAGGATCGAGTCTTCCAATTGCCAACCCCTGCTCGCCCGCTATAGAGTAAAGCAACCAGAGCTTATCGCCTTCACGATAAATGGCAGGGTCGCGCAACTGTTTCGCCGGGGACATGATTCCGCCCCATATTGAGGGTTCCGCGTGCTCCTGCGATCCTTCCCATGCCCTCTCAGGGGCGTGGACTTCGTTTGGTTCTTCTAATTTCCAATTCAGCCAATCACCCGTGGTATCCAGTTTGGAGACAAGAATTCGCTCGGGATTGTCTCCCGGCCTGCTCCAGAAAACATACACCGATTCATTTTCAATATGGATTGCGCAATGCCGGAAGTTCTCTGCCGTAATTATGGGGCCCGTTTCGAATCCGATCCGGCCATCTTTTGATCGGTACAATTGCCCGCCAAGAGCAATGGCATAGTGCCAGCCAGCGAGCTCGAAGACCCTGAAATACGAGAGTCCCAGCGGTTCGTGATGAGCTCGAAAATTCAACCCGTCCTTGGACACAGCGAGTTTCGTACATTGAGTTCCGTCCGCCACCCGACCATGAAAATACATACGAATCTCGCTGCTCTTCTCGTCACAATGAACATCGGGCGACGCTATATGCGCGTAATCACCATCCATTCCCGCATCGATCTGCGCGAGCACCTCTGGACGCGTATCCTCGCGTGCTGGTGGTATCTGACAAAAGTCCGTTTCATGCAAATGCAGAACCCCATTTTCATGTAATTCCCAAGGGCCCGCCAAGCTATCTGCAGTTAGCAATTTGATTGACAAGCCTTCGTGATGTGCAAAGTAGAGATAGTATTTCCCGAGCGGGCTTTCTACCCAGGAAGGTACTTCGATTAACGAAGGTCCGTTGATATTGCCCTGCGTAGAAAGGACCTTGCGAGTATCGATAATGGGTTTATCCATCAAGTACTCAAATTGATAAGGGAATGACATGGTACTTACCTGAATTCGATAGATGATGTCATTGCAACAGAGTTGTATGTCTCGACGCAAGCGAATAGCTCCAACAAATTTTTACATCCTATTAATTAGATAGTTCAGCTATTACACGCTGGTATTCCCTAATAAGATTTACATCTGTCTCAAACAGATCTGGAGTTGCAAATCCCAACGAGGCAAAAGGTTCACCAATTTGTTTAGGCCGCCGGCAGGATGCATGAAACATCTCAATACTTGTGTGCCGGTGAATTTTAGACACCAACGATGGTGTCAATCCTGCACCTGCCATGATATCAATGCGGCCTTGAGTTTGATCATGCAGACTAGCCAGCATATCAAGCCCTTGTTCAACGCTTGGCTTGCCACCAGACGTTAATACCTGATCAAAGCCAAGATCGATAATCTGATCCAATGCTCTATGCGGATTGATAAGCGTATCGATAACACGGTGTAGTGTTTTCCCCATCCCACCTGCCGCATCGCCCAGCTTTTTAAGTGCTTTAATATTCAGAGCCTGATAATCATTTGCAACTCCTAATACAACACCTGCCAATCCGCTTGCGGCAGCGGCAGCAATATCATCACACATGATAGCCAGTTCGTTATCACTAAAACAAAAATCGCCTGCTCGTGGACGGATCATGGCAAACACGGGTACGTTAGAATTTGCAGCAAGTTGCATCAGACCTAAACTCGGCGTTAAACCACCCAGCGTGAGTGAGGAACACAGCTCGATACGGTCAGCACCGCCTTCTAAACAAGCTTGCAGTCCTTGTGCATTATCAACACAGATTTCCAATAATGTCATAACAGTAGTTGGCTCCGCGCATGAATAGCGGCACCGACTAACCCTTGTTCTGGACCACTAACAGCCCTGTAGAGAAGTGGCTCATGGAAACTAGCCAGACAACGGGTACGAACTTCTATATCCAACGCTTTAATCAGCGGTTTACTGTTTGCCAACCCGCCGCCAACCGCAACAATCGATGTACCTAATAGGTTGACAGCTGCTGCAAGAGCACTGCCTACCACATCTAACCAGACATCGATTACATGCACAGCCAGTGCTTCCTCGTTGAGCCAAGCCATAATTATCGAGTGACTGTCAGCCCCATCAGTAGCCGTACAAGAACCTGGCGAGCTAGAATTAAAGTGACGATATAGACGCTCTAGGCCTCGAGCACCACCTAAAGTATCCACACAAGCAAGCTGTCCGCAGTTGCACATTAACTTCGGCAGTTCAACGCCTGTGCGAATAGCGCTCGCAGCGCTATGCCCCCACTCGCCTGCCGTACCGTCTGCACCACTAAGAATGTCTCCATTGACAACGATACCGCCACCAATGCCTGTGCCCAGAATAACGGCCATCACAACTGCATGCCCTTTCGCCTGTCCGACCCTAGCTTCGGCTAATGCAAAAGCATCCGCGTCATTGATCACGTAGACGGGACGCTCGAGATAAGCGCTTAATTCGTAGGACAAGGCCCTCCCAGAAACACAAGGAATGTTAGCACTTTTGACCTTAGCCGTTGTCGGGTGAATGACACCTGCCATTGAAATGCTTATGGGGGATGAATCAGCTGCGCAGAGTAATGCCAATGATTGGCAAAATTTATCAAAATCATTGACAGGCGTATCGACTCTACCCAATTCATCAATCGCCCCCGCGGCCAGCACGTCGGCCACAACAATTTTTGATCCGCCAATGTCAAAACACCGCACGGCCTTTGCATCAGCTGAATGTGTCATATGAACAACTCAATTAAATTGAAAAGACAAACAGCCCCATTATAAGTGAACCAGAAATACCCGTTGTCCAAAGCAGACGCGTTTCATACACACCACCAACAGCCCAATTTTTTTGGCTCAACCATAATCCATAGAGCGGTAATAATTGCATCATATGTGTTGCAAAGAAATGTGGAATTCTGAGATCTTGGCCATTCAAATACCATCCCAATATGGGTACACGAAGGACTTCATACGAACTCGCTGTCATTGCATTGTCAGTCTGTGATGACATATAGCCTGCAATAATCAACGTCAGCACAGAGCCAGTGGTTAGCCCTAAAGCTGAAGCAAGCAGTAGCGGTTGATTGCGTTGTGATTGGTATTCTCGAAACAATAGATAACCCAAATAGAAACTCCCTAGCACCAAAACAATCGCACCGAGCCCCATTAAGCTATACATAATGGATTCAACAACAGTGGAATTATTGAAATGCGACTCTCGCCCTCTTGCGGCTTGTAAAAAAATATACATCACTCCGAATATCCCCGCGGCAACCACACTGTAAGACATTGCTTTCCACGCCACCCCATTGCGCCTAGCAGGGCTGAGTAATGAGGCTATAACAGCGAGTGTTATAAAATGGACAATAATGGAGATTTCAAACTTAACAGGCTTAACCCAAAGCGCATCGTCGGCCAGTAAGCGTTGATCGAAACTGAAGAGGAGAACACTGATAGCAAAAAATACAGCTAAAAAGAGTGCTCCTTGCCACCATACGTTTAAGTGCTTTTGCTGGTCATCATGAAAAATTGAAGGAACTAAGTTCATGATGTCTTCCCTCTTTCAGATTCGGTGACTGATGACTCAAACCGCAGCATCGCTATTTTAATCAGCATAAATAACAAGAACCCAAACGGTCCAAACATAAACGTTAATAGCAAGATGGGAGCTTGAATCAGCCGGGACAGCCCAATCTCATCCGCTAGTTTGGCAATAACACCACCGACGAACAAATCAAACGCCAGATAATGCACCCAACCGGCCAATGCCGCCGCAGGATAGGTAAAGAGCAGTTGAACGTTTGCCAAGGAATCGAATCCACCCTCCGCCGAGAAAAAGTAGCGTGCAATTAAGAAGCTATACAAGACAGATAGAATGAGCGGGATCAACATAGCCGGAATAGGGTTCAACCATTGCCAACCGCGTGGGAGAAAAACCAAGATTACCCAGCCCAACATGGCCAAGGTGCTCGCGGAAGAAAATAGTTGTTCGAAAGACATTTTTGAAACCTTTAACTTTACATCGTAAAGATATGATATTCAGAAATCTTTACACTGTCAAGTCATCTGAATATTTCATATACTGATGGCCTGATAAACTAAAGTAGAGGTTACATGGGCGATTATCATCACGGCGATCTGGCTAATGCGCTGCTACATTCAGCTCGTGTAGTGCTCAACGAAAAAGGCATTCATGGCTTAAGCCTACGCGCTTGTGCTGCGCACGCTGGTGTGTCTCACGCCGCACCAACTCATCACTTTAAGTCATTACGTGGCCTTCTCACTGAGCTGGCCGTAATCGCTTATGGTGAATTTGCCGAAGCTTTGCAGGCAGAATACCAGCAGGTAATCCATGAGGCTCCCAAGGTCCGTCTACAAAAAGTCTGCCAAGCTTATGTCGACTTTTCTATCAAAGAACCGCGGCTATTCGAGCTCATGTTTTCGTCAACCCCTTTGGACTTTGAAAACCCACGTTTAAAAAATAGTTCTGGATTAGCTTATCAGCAGCTTGTCGGTATTGTTCATCCGTTGTTTGATACTAAAGAGATGGACGAAGGCAAGCGAGAGCAAACAGAACTTTTGGTTTGGAGCATCGTTCACGGTTACGCTAGCTTGTTAATTAAAGAGCGCGAGCGCTACGGCGCTGAGTGCAGTGATGCTTCAAGACTAACAATGCCTGATTTAGATTTATTAGTTGAATTGCTGCAATAAATTGCTTCAACAATCGGTGACGTTCATTTGAATCCTCAGCACTCTTGAAAAATTATCGAAATTGACGTTGGATGATCGTTTAATCCACAGTCTATGGCCAATGTGCTAATCACGGCAAGGATCGCCCTGCTCGCTTTTTTTTAGCTCCGCCCCTATGGGCGCTCGGCGATGCCTCGAAGCTCGATACGCAGACGCCCCTTCGAGCCGTCTACTTAATACCTGATAGCGATGCTGAGCTAATTACAGTCGCTATGGTAGTCTTTGCAGGTGAGGTAGACTTTGATGGCCCAGAAGGGCTCTCCCACTATCTGAAGCACCTGATGTTCTGGCACACTGATAACGTCAAAGGCGAGTCCATTCATACGCGTGATGGCAATGCCTGGGTAAACGGCATTGTTACGTCGTATTGTAATCGCGGAGAAGTGTCTGAGCTTTCGGATATGATTGAGTTTGCTCGACGTATCGTCACACCGCCAGAGCTAGAACCGGCTTTTATGCTCGAGGAACGAGATGTCGTCACACGTGAATATGAATTACGAGTCTCTGAAAACCCGGATCGGCGCGTACTGACAGATTTACGCAAGCAGCTCTACGATAATCATCCGATATCCCGCAGCGTCATTGACACCCCTGAAAGCATCGGGTCGCTAAGCATCGAGCACGCTCTCAGTTTTCACCAACAATATTATCACCCCGCCAATGCTGTTCTCATTATCAGTGGAAATGTCACCGACGCACAGGTCAGTGATTTGCTCGAATCGCGTTTCTCCGTCTCCCCCACATCTAATATGTCTGCAAATGCTCCCCACGCACAAGCCTGGCGACAGTCCAAAGTTTAGGGAACACTGGATAAGGTCAAGGAGTATTTCGAAAAGCAGGCGAAATCACCTCGAATAGCTTATACGTCGTTATCTAACTGGTCGAGTCAAGGCGACAAACTGCAAGATCAATACACCGTGCAGTTCATGCAACGCTTGCTTGAATCGGCTTTACCACGCACCCATGCGTGAATTTGCAGGCGTAAATATACAAGGCCAAACCATCTTGTTACACAAACCGGATGTAGAGAAATCTGTAATTCTGGTGATAGGTCGCCGGCCCCCTCACACAGAAGAACAGGACATCCCGTTACAGCTGGGTGTTGGTGTATTGGACTGGTGCAAACAGTCACGCCTCTTCAAAGCTGGCCGCACGGTGTTACATGCATCGTACGGGTTTGGTGCTGGAACCCGGGACATGACTCGCCAGCATAGAGTTCTGCACCTTTCAGGTGAAATCGAAACAGAAAATGCACAGCTGGCATTGGACACAGTGCGTTCAAGCTATGATAAATTTCGCAAAAATGGTGTGGGCTTAGTTGAATTTCCCATCGCAAAGAAATTCTATGTGCAGCGTGTCAGTGAAGAGATGCAAAAACCGTCGAGCGTCGCCTACATGATGATGGACGCGAAGTTGAATGATTTTTCTGCGAACTATATGCCCACTCACGTCAGCCAAGTAAAGGCTCAAAAACGCTCAGAAGTTAACCAATCTATAAAACAAGCTTTCCCCGAATTTGACTCCATGCTCAAAATTATTGTCACACCGGACGCCGAAGCTATCGCAGGTGCATGTGTGATAAACGAAATTTAGCAATGGGAGAATTGTGAGTAGTGCGCCTCGGCTATGCGGCATAAACTTTCTACCGCGCCGTGAGCTCATATATACCTGCCTTTTAAGCTAGGACATTGCGTGGAATCAGTTGTCATATACCCGCGTTTCTTGCGTCGCGTGCGTGCGCTCCTTATAGACTGGGCAATCACAATGTTAGTCCTAAATACATGGTGGCTTAGCATTCCTCTGATCGACGGACATTCTGTCGTGACGAAATCGGAATTATAGATATCCTGATATCCGGGTGGCGATCTCGCCTATACGGTGCGCGTCGCAAACCGCTATCTAACACAGACACTCATGCACCATGAAAAGTTAATTTGGCGGGTTCACACAATTGTTCAAAAAAAGGTGAATATTTCACATCTCATCAGGCTCATATTGTGTAATCTCTTCCTAACGAGAGCGTTGCAACTTTCGTTTTCTAACCTCCAAGTGGTATTGAGGCAAGGAGCCAGTAGAGGCCATGGAAGGCCCTTTTTTCTAAACGACAATCAGGTGTGCCTACCCCCTCCGTTGCAGATTGGGACATATTAAGGCCATCACTGGTGAGTACGACTGAGTTAGCCTGGCAAATAGACGGACAACTCTTTCTCCACAGCCTTCGGATCAGCGCTTAACCCCTGGTTCAGACCATTGGCCATCTCTCCAGGATATACCTCCTCCAATCCCTGCTCAAGACCATCAAGCATCGCTATCGCAACTTCCGTAGCCGGCATTTTTGGCGGTGGAAAATCCTTACTCATATCCGTATCGACAGCGCCAGGCATTACCGCAACTACAGCCGTCTGCTGCTCAGCGAGTTCAGCCCTCAATCCTTGTACCATGCTTAAACCGGCCGCTTTTGAAGCGCATAGCGAGCCCATCAACGGTAGGTTGACGCGGGCCAGAATTGATAACAGATTTACTATCGCCCCACCCTTGTTGGCTTTTAATACCGGTGCAAACGCTTTGCACATGGACATGGTTCCAAAATAGTTAACCTCCATCTCCTCTCTTGCTGCCGCTAGATCATCGCTAGCTGCAAACGCGGACATACGATTAACACCAGCGTTATTGATCAATAAATCTACATCAGTTAGGGTAAGTGCCATACGCTTAACAGCAGCGGCGTCGGTAATATCCAGTGATACAGCCTCCACTACTGCTGACGGATTTTTGATTGAATTGACATCTCGTGCTGCGGCATAAACTTTCTTCGCACCGCGTTTGATCAGTTCATCAACGATGGCTTTTCCGATACCGCGATTGGCACCAGTGACTAAAGCGGTTGCATCTTTGATTTGCATGGCAAGTCCTCCTTTTGATAATGTATCGGTTGGCTGGTCAAGCCAATCAGGGTCAATTTCAGGCAAGGGTATTGCCCGGATAAGTTCGCGAGTGTAGGGATGTCTTGCGAATGAGAATAGGCGGCTTGTGGTCTCTAACTCTGCAATACGACCATGCTGCATGACGAGCGTTCGATCACATAGCTTTCGTATTACCGATAAATCATGGCTAATAAATATCAGAGTGAGACCCAACTTTTTAGTAAGTTGCTGCAATAGCTCCAGTATTTGAGCTTGTGATGATACATCAAGCCCACTGACTACTTCATCAGCAACAATCAATTTTGGCTCTAACGCCACAGCCCGTGCAATACCAACCCGCTGGCGCTGACCGCCACTTAACTCATGCGGATACCGATCAATCAGAGAACCACTCAACCCAACCAAATCCAACAATTGCATAGCACGATCACGACGGCTTTCATCAGCAGATATTCTATTGAAAGCCAGTAACGGCTGAGTGACCAACTTCTCTATACGCTTTCTGGGATTTAAGGACGATTGAGGATCCTGGAATATCATTTGCAAATGTGCACGGTGATCACGTAAATCTCGCTGCGACATGGCCGCGATATCCCGATCATCAAAAACAATTCGTCCTGCATGTGGCTTAACGATACGCATGATCGTGCGCCCCAGTGTCGTTTTACCTGAGCCTGATTCGCCAACCACACCTAATGACGTCCCTGCCTCCAAATCAAAACTAATATCCTTTAATACGGTAGTGTGCTCAGTCGCTGACCAGACATACTTCTTTGGCTGTTTAAACGATACAGACACACCCTGCAAAGACAGTAAAGGCTTAGTCATAAGCAACACTATCTAGCTGTTGAGTCTCTGCATTCAATTGACTTATTAAAATCTTTGGTACAGGCATTATAGGTTTGTCGGGTCTATCATAGCGAGGTGAGGCTTCAAGCAAAGCAGCTGTATAGGCATGCGTAGGCTTTGTAAACAAGGTACCAACAGCACTATCCTCCAGTACACGCCCATCATACAAAACAACCACACGATCACTGATCTTGGAGACAACACCCAGATCATGAGTGACAAACAGGACGGCAGTTTTTTTCTGACGCTGCATAGCTCGCAATAGCAATAGCACCCGCATTTGCACCGTGACATCCAGCGCCGTCGTTGGTTCATCCGCGATGATCAAATCCGGTTCGCATGAAAACGCCATTGCGATGAGCACTCGCTGGCGCATTCCACCCGATAGCTCATGTGCATAGGATTCAAAAACACGCTCAGGGTCATTGATCATGACCTCGTCCAGCAATTGTAACGACGCTTGCCGTGCAGCTGCTCTATCTACCTTTAAGTGCAAGCAAATAGCATCACACATCTGCAGCCCAATACGACGCACCGGATTAAGCGATACCATCGGGTCTTGCGGAATCAGCGAGATTCGTCGACCAAGTAGCCGCGATAGTGCACGTTGGCGTAGGGATAATAAGTCAGTGTCATCAAACCAGATCTTACCCTGTTGGACTCGAGCAGAATCGGGAAGTAATCCAAGTATGGCCTTGGCAACCATCGATTTGCCTGCTCCAGACTCCCCAACCAACGCGCATACCTCGCCTGCGCTAACAGACAGATTTACACCACGTAAAACAGGGATCGTGTGGAATCCACTTTTGAATTCAACTCGCAAATCCGAAATTTTAAGAATGCTCATTTGTGCATTACCGGATCGTAGACGCGACGAATCCCGTCGCCACACGCGTTAAGTGAAATCACCAAAATCAAAATACATAACATCGGCAATAACATCACCCACCAGGCCTCATGTACGTATTGCCTGCCTTCCGCTATTAGCCCACCCCAAGTCGGTATATCCGACGAAATACTTAAACCCACAAAACTCAGTATTGCCTCCACAACCACGGCAATGCCCATTTCGAGAAAAAACAGCGTTAATAACACTGGGGCAAGATTTGGCAAGATTTCACCAAAAATAATGGTTACCGATCTTAAACCCAAGGTTTTCGATGCAGAAACATAGTCCTGACTACGCTGCACCAGCGTCTCCGCCCTAATGACTCGACAGAACCGCGTCCAGTCAATGATTCCAATGGCTATAACCACTGAATGCAAGCCTGTACCCAGCACGGCCACTAATACG
Source organism: Halioglobus sp. (assembly GCA_047629055.1). GTDB lineage: Bacteria > Pseudomonadota > Gammaproteobacteria > Granulosicoccales > Granulosicoccaceae > Granulosicoccus. The sequence continues at coordinate 8,895 of JBLHWG010000018.1, read as the reverse complement.
ATTGATAACAGTACGGCTGGAAAAGACATCCAGATATCGACCATTCGAGAAATGAGCGTATCCACCCAACCACCATAATAACCAGCCAGCAAACCCAGCACAGTACCCAACAAAGCTGCAAAGCCTGCAGCAAGTACGGCAACGATCAGGGCAATACGGCTACCGTAAATCACACGCGATAACAAATCGCGCCCCAAACTATCAGCCCCAAGTAAGTAGGCCGGATCATGGCCATCTTTCCAGAATGGTGGAAGCAAGCCTGCCATCAAGTCCTGTTCAAGTGGATCGTGCGAACTTAGCCAAGGCGCAAACAGTGCCATCAAAAAAAACAGCAGTACTATTGCTCCGCCTACAAGCAGACCAGCATCGCTCCAGAAAGGCTTGTAGTGCAGCGCTCTATCAGGCATCAGTGGTTCACTGTGATCAATGCTGGACCCTTGGATTGAGCTTGCTATAAAGCAAGTCAACCAGCAAATTTATTACAATAAACAAGACAGCAAAAGTAAGCACTAACCCTTGAATCAGCGGCAAGTCACGTTGAATGACTGCAGTAATTGCCATATTGCCAATACCTGGATAACCGAAAATACGCTCAACCAGCACAGTACCGCCTAGCAAAAACGTCAATTGAACCCCGCCCAGTGCAAGCGTCGGAATAAGCGCATTGCGAAGCGCCTCTTTAAGCAGGATGTGCCAGCGCGAAAAACCCCGTGCTCGGGCCATCGTTACGTATTCCTGCTTCAGCGTCTCTGACAGGGAGGTCTTTAGCAGGCGAGTAACGATTCCGGCCATCGGTAAAGCCAAGGCCATACTAGGCAAAAACATATGCCGAAGCAGCTCTACGATCATGGGGCCGTTTAACGTTAACAGACTTTCAAACAGGTAAAACTGCGTTGAGAAATTATGCTCAATTCGAGGGTTGATCCGACCTGAAATAGGAAACAGCGGCCATATCACACCTAGGAAAAAAATGAACATCAAGCCCCACATGAAATCTGGAACCGCCTGAATCGCACTGGCCAGTGTATCGACCAGCTTACTGAGCAACCCACGCGGGTGATAACTACCTATCAAGGCAAATAGCAAACACAGACTTGATGCAATCAGTGTGGCTATCAGTGCTAACTCCAAGGTTGCAGGCAGCCGCCCCAGTATCAACTCTCCAACATTCTGGCGCAGACTAATGGAGACTCCCAAATCACCTCGGGCCACACCGCCAAGCCAAATCATGTATTGCTCGACAACGCCCTTGTCTAATCCGTACAACGCTTTTAACTGTTGAACATCTTCAGCGCTAGCGCCAGGAGGCGTCATCATCGCTATAGGATTACCAGGTACTACGCGCAGCAGTACGAAAATCACTACACTGACGCCTAATAGCGTAGGAATGACAAGCAACAGGCGTTGCAGAATGTGCCCAGCCGACACCTGTTGCTATTACCGATTTTCTTGAACCTGTGTATTGACTACCGAGTTACTAATTGAGGTAACACGAAGTTCGCAACATGTGGAGTCACGTTAATTCCGTCACGAAACAATATAGGTTGAACATATTGAAGTAATGGAATGACATAGGCATTTTCAGCAATATGAGCGTCAACAGCCTTCCAGCCATCAATTCTTTTTGCCTCATCAGATTCGCCCCACAAAGGCCCGATCATGCCGTCCACGTCGTCGGTGTCCCAGGTTGAATGCGGAGATGGACCAAACATGGCAAATCCTGTTGAGGTAGACGGATCTCCAATTGAATTCCCCCAATTGTAAAATGCTGCAGGCGCGAGTGTATCGGTTGCGCGAAGCTCATAATGCTTGGCTATCTCGTACACTTCGATTTCGGCCTCTATACCTACTTTGCGCCACATGCCCACAATGGCCTGCACCATTTCATAATCCTTTGGCTTGAAACCACGCGTAGTTTGAATCTTGAACTTAACTGGATTGTCTTTTGAATAGCCAGATTCGGCTAGCAGTTTAATAGACAGTTCAGGATCGTAAGCCACGGTTATGGAAGCATCGTAAGCCATATACTCGGGAGCTTGCAACGTATCGATGGGAACACCATAGCCCCGTAATAGACGTTCAACGATCGCATTTTTGTTTATCGCATGCGCTGCGGCCTTACGAACGTTAGGATCTTCCATCACACCGACGTCATTGATGAAAATCATACCGATGTCTGAGACCGGTGTTGTAACGCCATTGATTCCCTCAATTTCAGCCAATCGATCATACTGCTCATAAGGAACTTCGATGGTGATGTCCGATGAACCACTTTCGATTTCCGCTACTCGGCTACTGGCATCCGTTACAAATTTAAATATGACTGTTTCGAACTCAGGCTTGTCACCCCAGTACTTATCAAATCGTTTAAGCCGAATAAAACTGTCCCTCTCGAAGGCATCAAGCATATAAGGGCCTGAGCCCATCGGTGCTTTTTCAAAACCATCCACACCCACTTTCTCAAAGTAGTCTTTAGGCATGATGTAGGCAGTCAGGAAAGCCATCCAAGGAAAAAGAGAGGGGTCATAACCTTCCATCTTGGCGGTGATCTTGTTGCCTTCAGCCGACATTTCACCGATCTTACCCCACACAAACTGTATCGGGTTTCCCGTTTCAGGATTACCAGCACGCTGCAAAGACCACATAACGTCATCAACAGTCACAGGACTACCGTCATGCCAGAAAGCCCCTTCACGAACCGTCATCGAAATGGTTGACTTGTCATCACTCCAACCCCAGTCCGTGAGTAATCCCGGTTTGAAGCTCAGATCAGGATTCTGGTCAATGTACTGATCAAAAACCGTCTTATAAATTGATTGAATAGTAGGATTTACCGCGGACAGGCCTACTGTAGGATCCCATGATGGCAGCGTAACGTTATACGCAATAGTCAATGTGTCGTCGTCTGCTGCCTGAACATTGGACGTTAAGGCTAATGTTCCCAACAATACCGCTGCCGCAGAACAATTAAACAATTTCAAGAATCTAGCGGTTAAAAAATGGTTGTTCATCTTTAATCTCAGTTAGTGGTTCAGAGCTGGCGATCTATGCAACTCTATTTATAGAGGCTACGCGTTTTCACTCTGAGCCCATTTTTCCATGAGCTCATTTGACGGCAAGGTTTCGTCCAACAGTTTCTTGGCAGTTGCAACACCTGCTACTGGCAACATCGATGGGTCCAGCAAACCAATCTGTACTAGCACTGATGCCTGATCCCAATAGATGTGTTCGTTATAAAGTTTGTCACCTCTAAAGCAAACAATGGCCACTAATGGAATTTCTACATATTTCCCGGTTGGTTTAACACCCGGTAGCATCCAGTCAATCTCTACATCATGGGTAAAACAAAACAGCATTTCATCGACCAGACGATCGGCTCCAATGGTGCGCGATATAGGGATTAATGAAGTATCCGCCGGATTTGAATCAACAAAATGATGTTGATAAAAACGGGCCAACATTTTTTGCCCTACACCACCTGTCATCGTAGGAATGTGATTGACGTATGGCTCTTCGACCATTGTAGCCATGGTTTTTGGCACGTCACGCTCTGCAAATTCATAAAAGCAATGCATATCCCACAAGTGATTCAAATCGAATATCGGACCGATTGTGTCGCGAAATTTCTTAATAGTACGAGAGAGCGCCATCAGCGTGGACGGCTTGTGATAGGAAGGTCGCATCGGCGCACCGAATGCATGGCCTACACCCGGATAAGAAAGAATGTTGACTTCACTCCTGCCAGAGAAAGTATCAGCTATTAGCTTCTGTGCTTCCGGTGGGCAAAGATCATCTTCCTCGGCAATGTGAAGCATTAGAGGACAAGTAATCTTGCTAGCAAGATCTATATCTGCCTCCACACCCACCGCGTAGTAGCCAACTGCGACATCAACGCCACTATGGGCCGCCGCAAGATAGGCAAGTTTACCTCCCAAACAAAAACCCAGCGCACCAATGCCGCCTTGGAGCTTCTCGAGTTGGCGCATCGCAGTGACAGTAGTCGTCATATCGACAATGGCTTTATCGACATCAAATTTGCCATAAAACTCAAATGCCTTGCCGAAATCCTCTTCGCTGTAGCCCAAGTCAACACCCGGCTCCATACGCCAGAACAAATCCGGTGCAACAACCACATAACCCTCTTCGGCATACTGGTCAGCAACTTCTTTTATATAACCATTAATGCCGAATATTTCCTGAAGCAATATGATTCCAGGACCGCTGCCCTGCGCCGGTTCAGCTACGTAGGCGCGAAAACTACCACCATCATCGGCCTGAATATCAATATATCTACCAGTCACTAGATTCATTCCATCGCTTATGTCAATAAGCCATCATAGGCGATGCCAAGCGGCCAAATCAAGCAAGATTACTTGATCAGCCCGACACAGACAGCTCCGCCCCCTTAGAATCGGTCAAAAGGATATACAAATTCGTTTGTGGGTGAGCTCGTCTAATGGCATAAACATACTGTCACCACCAAACTAAAGCGTAACTTCCTGAGCGATACCTTTTTCAATTGCTAGCTTTGTCGCAGCTACAGCAACTGCGAGGTCCTGTAGTCCGACACCTGTTCCGTCAAACAAAGTAATTTCATCTAAAGATGCTCTTCCTTTATGTTTGCCATTGATCACATCGCCTATTGGGGTAATCTGCTCAGGCGTTATCAAACCTGACTCTATGGCGTGTTGAGTTTCACCGATCGAAACAGATTGAGCAATTTCATCGGTAAAGAGGGTTGCAGTAGCAACTAATTTAGGATCAAGCTCCTGCTTACCTTTGGTGTCTGTTCCCATAGAGGCGATATGAGTACCTGGCTTTATCCATTCATTTTTCATCAATGGCTCATGGGCAGAGGTAATCGTAATTATTACATCGGCTTCGGCGCCCAACTGTTCACGTTCAACAGCCTCAAACGGCAATCCAATTTCTTCTGCGATTTTCTCAAGACCTGCCAACCTATCTGGCTCGTGATTCCAAGCAACGATCTTGCTAAATTGACGCTGCTCAACCGCTCCACGTAATTGAAACCCCGACTGATGACCAGCTCCCACCATGCCCAGTACAGAAGATTCTGGGCGCGATAAATGTGCAATCGATACTGAACTTGCCGCAGCGGTTCTAACAGCGGTCAAGTAATTTCCGCCCACCACCGCATGCAACTGACCAGTATCCGGATCAAACAGAAACACCGTAGACTGGTGGTTGGTCAGACCCTTGGCCATATTGCCCGGCCAGTAACCGCCAGACTTCACGCCCAAAGCCAGACCCGCTCGGTCAAATCCTGACTTAAAACCATAGAGCGCATCCGCATGACCTATCGCTTCACGTATGACAGGAAAGTTGTAGGCATCCTCTCGAGCCATAGCAGCAAACACAGATTCAACAGCGGTGAAAGCATCGGATCGCCCCACAACCTGTTGGCACATTTCTTCAGTGATTATGAACATGCGGTTTTATTCCTTGTAAAATTAAGGTAGAGCGAGTCCGAGGGAATTGGGTAAAACGGGGTTAATACCCTCTACCGCGTGCAGAAATTGGCCAGATAGTCTCGACCTTGCCATTGCGCACACCGACATACCAATCGTGCACATTGCAGGTTGGGTCGCAGTGACCAGGAACCAGTTTTAGTTTATCGTTCACCTTCAAGACACCGTTTGGATCTGCGATCACGCCATGCTCATCTGAGCACTTGATGTACTCCACGTCATCTCTTCCAAATATGAATGGCAGACCACTATCAACCGATTGTGCTTTTAGTCCTGCATCACAAATCGCTTTGTCAGTTTTTGCATGACTCATAACACTGGTCAGGATAAACAGCGCGTTCTGCCATTCTCCCTGATCGATTCGTTGACCTTCCTTATCTAGAATACGGCCGTAATCGGCATCCATGAATGCGTAGGAGCCACACTGCAACTCGTTGTACACGCCAGAGGATCCTTCAAAATAGTAGGAGCCAGTGCCACCACCTCCAACGATGTCGCATTCAAGCCCTTCTTTCCTCAACGCATTAACTGCATCGCTGACCATGGCAACGGCAATTTTGATTTTTTCCTCACGATCTTCATATTTGTCCATGTGCTGCATCGCCCCTTGATAGGCTTGAAGGCCTGCGAACTTCAAGCCCTTGGCTTCGTGAATGGCTTTTGCAATTTCGACAACGGCTTCAGTTGTGGTCACACCGCATCGACCAGCCCCGCAATCTATTTCAACGATGCACTCGATTTGGGTACCGTGTTTCTGTGCCCCCGCGGAGAGGTCCGGTACGTTTTCGATATCGTCTACACAGCAGATAGTACGCGCACCTAGCTTAGGTATCTGTGCCAGTCGATCGATTTTGACCAGATCGCGCACCTGGTTACTGACCATCACATCCTTGATACCACCTCTAGCGAAGACCTCAGCTTCACTCACCTTCTGACAGCAGACGCCACATGAGCCCCCCAATTGTTCCTGCAGCTTGGCTACGTCTACCGATTTGTGCATCTTGCCGTGAACACGGTGCCTGATTCCTTGAGCCTTGGCAAAATCACCCATTTTCTTGACATTGCTTTCCAGTGCGTCCAAGTCCACAACCAGACAAGGAGTTTGAATGTCAGCTTCATCCATGCCGACTTTGGCTGGAATGTCAAAACCCACTTCGAGTTCGTTAAAATTAATTGCTTTATTCATAAGTAAATTCCTAGTTAGTTGTTATCCAGGGAAGAGAATTCATATCGACATTACCTCCCGTGATGATCACGCCAACGCGTTTGTTTCGGTAAATGTCAGGGTTTTTTAAAATAACGGCCAGTGGCACTGCGCAACTTGCTTCAATGACGATTTTCATCCGCTGCCAAGTGAGCTTCATCGCCGCAATTATTTCTTCTTCAGTAGCCGTTTGAATATCGCTGACATGATTAGATACAAAGTGCCAGGTGTTTTTTTTTAGTGGAACTTTCAATCCATCAGCAATGGTATTAGGTGCATCATCAGCGATGATGTAACCTGCTTTGAAGCTTCGATAGGCATCGTCAGCCTGCTCAGGTTCTGCTGCAAAAATATCAATACCAGGTGCAAGATTACTTAGCGTCAAGCAGGTACCGGAAATCATACCGCCACCTCCTATGGGTGCAACCACCGCATCCAATTTGGGTATATCCTCAAAAAGTTCCAATGAGCAAGTTGCTTGTCCTGTGATCACACGAATGTCGTTATAAGGATGAACAAACTCCGCACCACTCTTGGCAACAACTTCGGCAAAGATCGCTTCACGGCTAGTGGTTGACGGCTCACATTCAACAATGACACCGCCGTAGCCCTTTACCGCATCCTTCTTGGCTTGAGGCGCTGTTCGTGGCATTACCACCGTGCACGGTATTCCACGACAGCCTGCGGCATAGCTCAGGGACAAGGCATGATTTCCTGACGAGTGAGTAGCAACACCTTTCGCAGCTTTTTCATCGCTCAGACCGAAAACCGCATTGGATGCACCACGCACTTTGAATGCACCCGCTTTTTGGAAGTTCTCACACTTAAAGAACAGACGGGCGCCGGTCAGATTATTCAAATAGGTCGACGTCAGAACCGGCGTGCGATGTATGTAAGGTTTAATTCGCTCATGCGCTGCTCTAACATCGTCGATGCTCGGAACAACACTGTCTGAATTCGCAATTTTTTTATTCATAACTACCTCAAGCTGCTTGTTGCTAGTTGGAAGACAGGGTGTTTCGGTAGTATTCCTGTGCAGCAGCTACGCCTCGCCCCAATGTGATCGGATAGTTCAGATCCTTCATCGCCATCTCAATAGTCGCAATACCGGACAAGGCCATCACATCGGTTAAGGAGCCAAGATGCCCAATGCGAAAGGCCTTACCCGCCATCTCACCCAGGCCAACTCCAAACGACACACCGTAAGCGTTATAGGCATGATCGGTTAGAGCGTCACTGTTGAACCCATCAGGCACATAAATCGCACTGACCGTATCGGAATACAGTTCCGAAGAGCGAGCACAGAGACTCAGTCCCAGAGCGCTCACACCTCTGCGGATGCCCTCCGCCAGTCTGAAATGACGGGCGAACACATTGTCCAATCCTTCCTCAAACAACATCTCAAGACTGGCATGCATTCCGTGTATTAACTGCAATGGCGGTGTATAGGGGTAGCCACCCTTGGCGTTTGCATTCAGCATGTCGTTGAAATCAAAATATGTGCGTGGGCAGCTTGATGTTTGGGTGGTCAGCATCGCTTTTTCACTCACCGCAACAATCGCCATACCGGTGGTCAACATAAAACCTTTTTGCGAACCTGCCACAGCAAGGTCAACACCCCACTCGTCCATGCGAAAATCCATGCAAGCCAGTGAGCTCACGCAATCAACGAACAGTAGCGCGGGATGCCTAGATGCATTGAGCGCCAAACGCACATCGGCAATGTTACTTCGCACGCCAGTCGCCGTTTCGTTGTGCGTGACCAACACCGCTTTTATTTCTTGTGCCTTATCAGCTGCCAATCGCTCAGCAAATCGATCAGCTGGTGCTCCGGATCCCCATTCGCATTCGAGGATTTCGACAACCAACCCGTGACGCTGGCAGAGATCAATCCATCGATGCGAGAACATCCCGTAACGGGCCACTAGCACTTTGTCACCAGGTGATAACGTATTGGTAATTGAAGCTTCCCACCCCCCGGTGCCACTAGCTGGAAATGTGATCACTTGACCGGTTTCAGTTTTGAAGACCTTTTTCAAGTTGATTAGCATGGGTGACAGGACTTGCTTGAAATCCGGCGCTCGATGATCTGACGTCTGGACGTTCATGGCGGAACGCAAGTTGTCGGGCATGTTGGTCGGTCCCGGAATAAAGCTAGGATTCTGGCTGCTCACGTCATCTCCTCTGATTGCATTGTCAATG